>PXDP01000300.1 GCA_003565035.1 PVC group bacterium
CCTATCACCTGCCCGATTTTCATGCGTCCACCTCATCGACAATGTTGGTGATCATGTAGCGGAGCGGACTGTGTGGATCTTTCACCCACTCCCGCAGCGCCGCCCCGTCACTGCTGATGATCCCCTTCTGATACAGGCCCGCCCCCATACCGTCTAATGCGATCAAAGGAACGCCGATGTCGGTCTCGTCTTCATCAATTGGCTGACAGACCGCCAGTTTCCATCCCTTGACACTCGGGTGCCGGATGGTGCTGGTGGCGGTTCCGTCAACGCGGGCGATAAACATAAGAGCGTCGATCCTTAAAATTGGTTCAGATTGTCGACCATCACACATCGGCGTTTGCGGGTGAAGGTCATCGGAGTGGTAATGCCTTCTCCGGTGGTTGTGGCGATGGAGAAACTGGCATAGCCTTCCCCGCCGCTGCCCAGACCGGCAAGACAGGATCCGTTTTTCACAAACAGGGTGCTGTCCAGTGCTTTGGCCATCTGAGTCATATGCTCCACATTTAAGGTATGAATCATAGAGGAATGCTTGTAGCCGTGCTCGGAAATTTTCGCCAGGCGGACCGCCTCATCGAAATCACGTACGCGGATAATCGGTAGCAAAGGCATCATCTGCTCTTCAATCACAAATAAATGATCCGCATCGGTTTCGGCAAAGAGCATTTCGGTGCCTGAGGGAACCGAGCGGCCCGCGATTTGCGCGAGGCGCGAGGCATGGGCGCCCACGAGTTCGCGGTTCAGGACCGGATGCGAGCATCCGCCGGCACCGTTTTTGGTGGAAAATGCCTCGGCGGTTACCGCCGCCAGTTCGCGGTCATTCAACTGCACCGCACCGGCGCGCTTGAAGGCTTCAATGAAGTCACGGTACACCTTGTCTAACACAAAGATTTGCTTTTCACCGATGCAGAGAAGGTTGTTGTCGAAGGCACCGCCAAAAATAATGTTCGCGGCGGCTTTGTCGAGCCGGGCGGTTTCATCCACGACAACGGGCGGATTGCCGGGACCGGCGCAGATCGCACGCTTGCCGCTGGCCATGGCCGCTTTCACCACGCCGGGGCCGCCGGTAATCACCAGAATCGCCACATCCGGACTCTTGCAGAGATCGTTGAAGCTTTCCAGCGAGGGGGTTTCAATGATGGTGACAATATTGGGAATGCCGAGTTCGCGTTCGATTTCACGGTTGAAGGTCCGCACCGCCTCGGCGGCGCACTTGGCTCCGCCGGGATGCGCGTTGAACACCACGGTGTTTCCGGCCGCAACGATGTTCACAATGTTACAGGCCAGGGTCGGAATCGAATGGGTCACCGGCGTAATAGCACCCACCACGCCGAAGGGTGTGAATTCCTCCATCGAGATACCGTGGTCGCCGCTCATCCCGTACGGTTGCAGCCATTCCACGCCGGGAAGATTTTTGATCCCCTGCAGCTTGGCGATTTTGTGCTCCAGTCGGCCGATTTTGGTTTCGGCAAACTCCAGTTGTCCCCATTCTTCTTCCTTGGCGGTGCAAATGCGCTTGACGATGTCCACCACCACGCGCCGACCGGCCATACCTTTCAGGCGCAGAGCTTCGAACGCTTCACGCGCCGCCGCCGCCGCCGAGGCCGCATCCTGAAACACGCCCAGGTTGCCAGAGGACGCCGGGGTGCGCTTGGTGCAGCCGCACCCCGCCGTGGAACCCGCAGCCGAACCGCCGGTTTGAATTTTGGACAGCACGTCCTGGACAATGCTGCGTACCAGATCTTCGCTCATCGCGTTTTGCATAGGATTCTCTCAGAGTTTGCGTCTCAGGTGGACGACTTGTAGATATTCTTTCCAAGGACATCAACCGTATCGATGATGCCCGTAACCGCCGCGTCAATCGGACAGGGCGACAGCCCTTTCACCTTGCGCGCGGAACTGCCCTGCACCAGCATGACCAGCTCCCCCACTCCGGCACCAATAGAGTCCACCGCGACGATGGTATTGGTGCCAGGTTTAAATTCACTGGGGTTGGCTTCATCCACCAGCACCGGACGGAGCAACAGCAGCTTGCGCCCCTGCATCGCTTCGTCCTTTTTGCTGGAGACGACCTGACCGATCACTCGTGCCAGAAACATCGCTTACTTCTTCGCGGCGGCGGGTTTCGGCAGAATCGCGGCCACTTCATCGTGCGGACGCGGAATGACCTGCACGCTGACAACTTCGCCGTATTCGCTCGCTGCCTGGGTGCCGACTTCGATGGAGGCTTTGACAGCGGCAACATCGCCTTCGATCATCGCGGCGCACAGGGCGCTGCCGACGCTTTTCATGGGGCCGATGAGTTTCACGTCCGCCGCTTTGAGCATTGCGTCGGTGGCTTGCACGAGACAGGCCAGTCCTTTGGTTTCAATCATTCCAATTGCTTTTTGTGCCATGGTAGGGGTCCTTTTTGAGGTGGTTTATCTTAAAAATTGTTAAAGGTTTCTTTTATTCTGTCTGATCAGACTGATCTGTCGGATCCGTCGGATCGACCAAGCAATCGCCGGGTTTCCCGCGCAATCACAAGTTCTTCGTTGGCGGGAATCACCCACACCTGGATACGCGAATCGTCGGCGTGAATCGGGCCTTCGCTATGCAAAGGATCGTTTTTGGCGGGATCGAGCTTCAGTCCGAAGTCCTCCAGGCCGCGGCAGACCGCTTCGCGGAGCCAGGGATTGTGTTCGCCGATGCCGGCGGTGAAGACCAGGGCCTCCATGCCGCCCATCTTGAACATATACGCCCCGACGTACTGGCGGATGTTGTCCACCAGCACATCCAACGCGAGCTGGGCGTCGGCATTCCCGGCGTCGGCGGCTTCCTTGATATCCCGCAGATCATTGCTGACCCCCGAGATACCGAGCAGGCCGCCTTCTTTGTTCATCTGGCGCACCGCTTCATTCAGCGAAATGCGCAGTTTCTCCATCGCATACGGCAACGCGGCGGAATCGAGATCGCCGACCCGATTGTTCTGGGGAAGACCGGCCTGCGGACTCAGCCCGAAGCTGTTGCCGATGGCCACCCCAGTATGAATGCCGGTGATGGAGCTGCTGCCGCCCAAATGACAGGACACAACCCGCAACGGTTCGCCTGTCCATTCGCCGGGCCCTTTGCTGTAGAGATTCCGCACGCGCTCCGCGACATCCTCGCGGTCCATCAGTTCCGCGGCCCGCTCGGCCACAAACTTGTGACTGGCACCGTGGAAGCCCTGACGCTCGATCCCCAGATCGCGCCAACTTTTCGGCAGGGCGTAAGTCCTGGAGGCTTTGGGCACCCACTGATAAAAGGCGGTCTCGAACAGGGCCACCCGCTTGACCGACGGAAACGTGTCCCGAAAGTAGCGAATACTGGCCGCATAGGGCGGATTGTGTGCCGGAGCGATTTCTTTGAAATCGTCCAACGCCTTCAGCACGCGGTCATCGGCCTCCACGCACCCGGAAAGATCCTTGCCGAGCACGGTTTTAAAGCCGACCGCGTCCAGATCATTCACAGAAGCCAGATGCCCCCCGTTCACCAACCCCTTCAGCGAGGCTTCAATGGCCTCCCCGTGGTTGGTCACCCGCTCCAGCCCGCCTTTGGTCAGCAGACGTTCTTCACCGTCTGCCATCTCAAAGAGACAGTACTTAAAGGAGGTGGAGCCTATGTTGGCGACGAGGATTTTCATACCGGAGATCCGATTAGCCGATCCAGGGGCCGAGACCGCTGAGGTCATCGTGCGGACGCGGAATCACCAGCACGGAGTTCACGGTGCCGATATGGCCCGCGGCTTCCGCTCCGGCTTCGACCGCCGCTTTGACCGCGGCCACGTCGCCGTGGAAAAATCCGGTTACAATTCCACTGCCGACTTTTTCCCAGCCGGACATGGTGACATCCGCAGCTTTCAGCGCGGCGTCGGAGGCTTCCATAAGGGTCACCAGTCCGACGGTTTCAATAATTCCCAATGCTTGTTTTGCCATGAGTAGGGTTCCTTTGACTTAGAGTCCAAATTGTTTGACGAGGTCCGTATGCGGACGGGGGATGACGTGGGAGGCGACCAGTTCGCCGACACGGTTCGCGGCTTCGGCACCGGCTTCAACGGCGGCTTTGACGCTGCCCACATCGCCCTTTACGGTGATGGAGATATACGCTCCGCCAATCGGGATTTGCTTCGACAGGGTCACGCCTGCGGCTTTGACCATGGCGTCGGCGGCTTCAACGCTGCCCACCAGGCCTTTGGTTTCGATGATTCCAAGGGAGTCACTCATTCGTTTTCCTCTTTCGGGTTCTTTGTGGCGCGACGGACGCGCCAGGGATTAGGTTGCGGGTTTACAAAAAATTCAGTCTTTCTTCAGCAATTCACAGGGGGTGTCCGGACGAAGATTGCAGGCGTTGCCCTCATCGGTGTCGATATGGACTTCCAGCTTGATGCCGTCGCCAATGCGCACCAGCACATTTTCAAAGGTCATGCCCAGTGGACCGCCCACGCGGAGTTTCATCACATCGCCGGGCTTCACGCCGTAAAATTCAGCATCCGCCGGACTCATATGCACATGCGGCGCGGCGCGGATCACGCCCTCTTTCAGTTCCAGATGCCCGGCTGGCCCCATCAGCAGACAGGGCGCACTCCCCTTCACATCCCCGGACAGTCGTGTGGGGACATTCGGAATGCCCAGTGCAATCGCATCGGTGTAGGCCAGTTCAATCTGATTCACATCACGGCAGGGTCCGAGAATCCGCAAATTGGAAATCACCCGGCTCCGGGGTCCCACCAGCGTCACCAACTCCTCCGCTGCGTAATATCCGTCCTGATAGAGCCACTTCATCGGGGTCAAGGTATGTCCTTTTCCAAAGAGAATTTCCACCGCCTCCTGGGTCAAATGACAATGCCGGGCACTCACATTCACCAGCAGAGGATTCGGCGCATTCACCTTGCGGGGCACCGGCAGACCCAGTTCGGCATACACACGCGCACGCACTTGCGCCTCAACAGCTTGACGGATCACAACAGGACTTGCAGTAGACATGTGGCCATTCAGCCCGAATTTTTCCGTTTTGACAACCGAAAAAATCCTTATTTTTGATAAAACAAAAATTTTCGGACATATTACAACAAAAAACAATACCAGCCTTATTGCTGCAACAGGTGCGCACAACGCTTGCAACAACGCTTGCAACAGGTGCGCACAACGGGAAATTTAAAAAAATATCAAAAAAGTCGCGGAAGAAGCCAACCCACCGGGGTGTAGGGAAATGAGATTCATTCCTTTCATTCACACCTGGAGAGTTCAAGATGCCCTTTCACCCCACTCCTTTGACTTCACGTAAACGCGGACTTCGGATCCTGCCAAAGTCCGGGGGATACTTCGTTCATGTCACCAGCCGCGTCGTTCAGCAGAAATTTTTGTTTGGTGATCAAGAAAAAGCTGTTTTTACAGACCTTCTCTACCGCTGGGCTGATTTTTCCGGCATTGGGATTCTCACCTATTGCCTGATGAACAATCACGTCCATTTACTGCTTTGGATCCCCCCG
>PXDP01000487.1 GCA_003565035.1 PVC group bacterium
TTTTGGGCAGAATAATGAGGGAGGGGAAGAGAAGTCAGAATGATGGTCGTCAGAATGATGAAGAGGAAGGGGGGGAATGGCAGAATGATGAATTATGAAGGGGTCAAGCGGCAGCCGTAGGCGGGAAATTTTTCGTCACAGGTCATGATGGGCAGATTCCATAAAAAGATATGCGTGTCGATGAGAACTTTCATTCTTTCGGACCATAAAACATCTCGTTTATCTCGTCGGATTCTTCCAGAAAATCATCCGGCACCGTGAATTTCCCCCGCAGCCTGCCCAGGATGCGCTTGCCCTTGGGTTTGTGGGGTACAAGCTCGACGAGCGGGGTATTGTGTTTGGCGATCACGACCTCTTCCCCCCGGTATGCGAGATCGACGATTTTAGATAACTGGGCTTTGGCCTCGGACAGATTGATGATCATAACAGACCAATGACACCAGAATTAGTCAAATAGGTCAATTTAAACGAACGAAGAAGTGCAGAATAATTTTGGGCAGAATGATGGAGGGGGGAGGAGGAGTCAGAATGATGGTCGTCAGAATGATGAAGAGAAATGGGAATCTGGCAGAATAATTTTGGGCAGAATGATTGGGGTACGCGAAAATGGGAGGGGGAAGTCAGAATGATGGTCGTCAGAATGATGAAGAGGAATAGGAGTCAGAATGATGAAAGAGGAAGGAGGGAATGGCAGAATAATTTTCGGCAGAATGATTGGTGTACGCGAAAATGGGAGAGGGCGTCAGAATGATGGGCGTCAGAATGATGAAGAGGAAGAGGGTGATGAGGCAGAATGATTTTGGTCAGAATAATGAGGGAGGGGCAGGGGAAGTCAGAATGATGGTCGTCAGAATGATGAAGAGGAAGAGGCGTCAGAATGATGAAGAGGGAAGGGGGATGCGGCAGAAGAATGGGGCGGAAAAAGGGTGTTGATCAGGATAAGGGCAGTGAAACCTGGCATGAGGAAAGATGTCATTTCGAATTTTCCCGGGCACGCATTGCAATCGCGGCATCCATTTCTTCAAGAGTCTTTGGCCTGCTGACAATGATTTCCCATATGGAAACATCTTTCCAGGGTGGGTGTGAATCGGTCGAAATTGTCAGATTTTTTGGGGGGGGTCTTTGGGGGGGATTGTGGAAAAATGCAGGAAAACCCTTTGTTTGCAGGGGGTTTTGGGGCTTGGCACAGGCGGTGCTATAGGGAAAGCATGGAAACGCCTGTGATGAAAACCCGACCTGACACTGACAGCCGCATTGCGCTGCTGGAGGGGCGGCGCGGGCAGGTGCGGGAAACGGACGGTTCACCGGTGGATATGGCCTGCGGGAAGGCGAGTCTGGCAGGGGCGGTGAGTCAGCGGGCTTGCGTGTTCTGCGGCTCGCGGGTGGTGCTGTATCCGATTGTGGATGCACTGCATATTGTTCACGGTCCCATCGGCTGCGCGGCCTACACCTGGGATATCCGCGGGTCGCTGTCGTCGGGTCCGGAACTGCACCGGCTCAGCTTCTCCACAGATCTGCGCGAGAAGGATGTGATTTACGGCGGTGAGAAGAAACTGCACGCGGCGCTGTGCGAATTGATCGACGATCATGCGCCCAAAGCGGCCTTTGTCTATTCCACGTGTATTGTGGGTTTGATTGGCGACGATGTGGAGGCGGTCTGCCGCAGCGTGACCAAGCTGAAGGGCATTCCGGTGCTGCCGGTGCATTCGGAGGGTTTTAAGGGCACCAAAAAAGACGGCTATGCGGCTGCCTGCGCGGCGATGATGAAGCTGGTGGGCACCGGGGATACGGCCGGGATTTCCAAACACAGCATCAATATTCTCGGGGATTTCAATCTGGCCGGAGAGATCTGGATCATCCGCGAATATTATCGCCGCATGGGGGTGGATGTGGTGGCCACGGTGACCGGCGACGGGCGGGTGGACGATATCAAACGCTGTCACGGCGCCGCGCTGAATGTGGTGCAGTGCAGCGGGTCGATGATTCATCTGGCCAGAAGTATGAAAGAAAAATACGGCACGCCTTTTCTGCGGGTGTCCTACTTTGGCATCGAGGACATGTCCCGGGCCTTGTACGACGTGGCGGATCACTTTGAGAGCGCGGAGATGCGGGCGGCGGCCGGGGAGCTGATCCGCGAGGAGGTGTCGGAAATTCTGCCGCAGCTCACGGCCATGCGCGGGGATTTGAACGGCAAGCGGGTGGCGGTGTACACCGGCGGAGCGTTCAAGGCGTTCAGTCTGGTGCGCTGCCTGCGCATGCTGGGAATGAAGACGGTGGTGGCGGGTTCGCAGACCGGCAACAAAGACGATTACAACGAACTCGCGGAGCTGTGCGATCCGGGCACGGTGCTGCTGGACGACACCAATCCGCTGGAGCTGGCCAAATACATCCAGGAAAAAGATGTGGATCTGTTCATCGGCGGCGTAAAGGAGCGTCCGATCGCGTACAAGCTCGGGGTGGCCTTCTGTGATCACAACCACGAACGCAAAATCGCCCTGGCCGGGTTTGTGGGACTGCTGAATTTTGCCAAAGAAGTGCACGCCTCGGTGATGTCACCGGTATGGAATTTTGTGCCGCGCAAGCGGGAGGCCCGGATATGATCGCCGCCAAAATGCCTCCGGGGATCTCCCGCAATTACGCCTCCAGTTGCAATGCCTGCCGTCAGTGCACGCCGCTGGGCGCCTGTCTGGCGTTCAAGGGTGTGGAGGGCGCGGTGCCCTTTCTGCATGGCTCTCAGGGATGCGCGACCTACATTCGCCGCTATCTGATCAGCCATTTTCGGGAACCGATGGATATCGCCTCGTCGAGTTTCAGTGAAGAGGCGGCGATCTTTGGGGGCGAACGCAATTTTCTGCTGGGCATTGAAAACGTGATGCGTCAGTACCGTCCCCGTGTGATCGGGATCGCCACCACCTGTCTTTCTGAAACCATCGGTGACGATGTGCCCGGTTTTCTGCGCCTGCTGCATGAACGCGTGAAGGATCAGAAAGATGTGCCCCGCTTCGTGCACGTCAGCACCCCCAGCTACACCGGCAGTCACATCGACGGATTTCACGAGACCGTGCGGGCACTGGTCGCCTCCGCGCCGGGTTCCGTGTCCCTGAATGACAGGGTGGGGGTGTTTCCGGGCATGGTTTCCCCGGAGGATCTGCGCTTTCTGCGGGATGTCTTTGGCGATTTCGGACTGAACCCGGTGCTGGTGCCGGATTATTCCGATACGCTGGACGGTCCCGCGTGGGAAAACTATCACGAGATGGCACCCGGCGGCACAACCCTGGGGGAAATTGATCAGCTCCCCGGTGCCATGGCGGCGGTGGATTTCACCCGATGCGTTCCGGCAAAGCATCTCGCCGGCGCGCACCTGCATCAGGCCCACGGCGTGTTTTCCAGTCGGCTGGCCCCGCCGGTCGGCATTGCCGCCACCGATGCCTGGATGAAGTGGATGGGCGATGTCTCCGGGCGGGACCTACCGGACCGCCACACCCGCGAGCGGGGACGGCTGGTGGACGCGCTGGTGGACGGACATAAATATCTCAGCGGCGTGCGCGTGGCGGTTTACGGCGAACCAGATTTTGCCCTCAGCCTGGCGGTAATCTGCTCCGAATTCGGCATGAAGGTGACGCTGCTCGCGGCGGGCGGCGCCGCGGCCGATTTCCCGGCCGTGGCGCAGGAGGCCCTGCCGTCCCGCGATCTGCCCCGCATCCTGAACGGGGCGGACTTCCGCGACATTGAAAACGCGGTGGAAGCGAATCCCCCCGATCTGCTGCTGGGGCATTCCAAAGGCTACGCCATGGCCCGGCGGCTGGGGATTCCTCTGGTTCGCGCCGGGTTTCCGATTCACGACCGCTTTGGCGGTCAGCGCATGCTGCATCTCGGCTATGCCGGGGCGCAGCGGCTTCTCGATCTTCTCATCAACACCCTGCTGGATCACCGACAGACCGAATCCCCGGTCGGCTGGTCCTATCTCTAACCGGAGTTCCTCCATGATCACCCTCGACACCACCCGTCACCCCTGCTTCAACGTGGATGCCAAAGGCAAGTTCGGCCGCGCGCATCTTCCCGTGGCGCCCAAGTGCAATGTGCAGTGCAACTTTTGCGACCGCAAATATGACTGCATCAACGAAAGCCGTCCGGGGGTCTGCAGCGCGGTGCTCAGCCCGCATCAGGCGCTGCATTATCTCGACAACATTCTTGAGAACGACGACCGCATTACCGTCGTCGGCATTGCCGGTCCCGGCGATCCGTTTGCCAATGCGGAGGAGACGATGGAGACCCTGCGGCTGATCCGTGCCAAGCACCCGGACATTATCCTCTGTCTTTCCTCCAACGGGCTCGGGCTGCCGGAGCACGTGGATGAACTGGCGGAACTTAATGTCAGCCATGTGACAATCACCGTGAACGCGGTGGTGCCGGAAATTGGAGCCAAAATTTACAGTTGGATTCGCTACGAAAAACGCGTCTACCGCGGAGTGGAAGGGGCGGCGCTCCTGTGGAACCGCCAGAAAGAAAGCATCACCAAACTCAAAATGCACGGCATCACGGTGAAGATCAACAGCATTTTCATGCAGGGAATCAACGAACATCATCTCAGTGAGATTGCGCATGTGACCCGGGACCTGGGCGCGGACATTCAGAACATCATTCCGCTGCTGCCGGTGAAAGGCACGCCTTTTGAAACCCTCCCGGTGCCGCATCCCGACGATTTGCTTTCGACCCGCAGCGACTGTGAGGAATACTTGCACCAGATGCGGCATTGCGCCCGTTGCCGGGCCGATGCTGTGGGCCTTCTCGGCAAACCGAACACCGAGGAATGCATCCGCCTGCTCGAAGACTCCTCCAAGCTCCCGTTACGGCCCGACGAGGATCGGCCCTACATTGCAGTGGCCTCCCACGAGGGGGTACTGGTCAATCAGCACCTCGGCGAAGCCAAAAGCCTGTGGATTTACAACGCCGCCGATGGCGAACTGGTGGAGCACCGCCTCGCGCCGCCGGTTGGGAGTGGCGATGACCGCTGGCTGGATATGGCCAAGCGTCTGCATGACTGCGCGACCCTGCTGGTGTCCGGTATCGGTCCCCGTCCTATGCAAACCCTCGCCAAAGCCGGCCTGCGCGTAACCGTCATGGAGGGCGTCATTCAAAACACCCTGGAAGAAATCCGCGCCGGTATTCCGATCAAATCCCCCGTCCGCAAATTCAAATGCGGCGCAAGCTGCGCCGGAACCGGAACCGGATGCGGATGAAGAAGAGGTCAGAGGGTAGAGGTCAGAGGGTAGGGCAAATGCTCGGCACTTCTTCAACCTTTTACCTGAAACCTCACCTCTACCCTCCCTCTACCTTCTGACCTCTTTCCTCTACCCTCCAACCTCTACCCTCTGACCTCTTTCCTCTACCTCTTCCAATAACCCTCTGACCCCAAGGAACCCTATGAACGCACCGACCTACCACATCCTCCTCTGCAGCAGCTACCGGACCGCCGGAGAGCAGCAGGGCACCTGCTTCAAAAA
>PXDP01000210.1 GCA_003565035.1 PVC group bacterium
ATACGCAAAGCTCTGAAACGGTTCGCCGGACGCTCGGCCTCGTCTTTCGCAACATCGACCGCCTGGACGCTCTTTTGACCGAGCTGATCGACTTGGCCCGCATCGAGGCTGACGCCTTCTCACTGCATGCCACCCTTCGCAATCTGTCCCTCTTTGTGCGCCGGCAGGTCGAATTTTTCTCGGAGTTGGCGCAAGAGAAAGCCATTCGCATCCAGCTCGAAGCCCCGGAAGAGTGCCGGGTGTTCTTTGATGCCCCCAAACTGGAAAAGGTCATGGCCAATCTCCTCGGGAATGCGCTGAAATTTTCCCCGGCCCACACCACGATCCGGGTGAGGCTCAATGTCCACGAACCTGATGACAGCAGCGGACATGTTGATGTCTCCGTCTCGGATGAAGGGCCGGGGATGGACGAAACCACCCGCGGACGCGTCTTTGAACGTTTTTATCAGGGAGACGCCGGACTGGCCCGGGGACATGAAGGTATGGGTATCGGCATGGCGATTGCCCGCGAAATGATTGAAATGCACGGCGGATCCCTCGCCGTCGAAAGTGAACCCGGCCTGGGCAGCACCTTCATCTTCTCCCTTCCCCTCGGCTGCGATCATCTGGATCCGGATGATATCGACACCTCAGAAGCCCAGGAGCCCCGCCCGCACACCATCGGGGCCCGAGTACCCCTGCCGAAGCCCGAAGGCTGTGAGGATCATCCCAACGCCCCTCTTTCACGCCCCACGCTTCTTCTGGTGGAAGACAATCTCGATATGCGCGCCTACCTCCGGATGCACCTCGATTTGTTTTATGAGGTTCGCGAGGTGGACAACGGACTTACCGCACTTGAGGCCCTGCGGGAGGCCGTGCCCGACATCATCCTCTCCGATGTCATGATGCCGCACCTCAACGGACTGGAGCTGTGCAAACGAATCAAAGCGGAGCCCAACTGGAGCACGATACCCATTCTACTTCTTTCGGCCAAGGGCACCGTTGACAACCGCGTCGAAGGGCTTAGAGCCGGTGCGGATGACTACCTCGGCAAACCCTTTTCCGTTCCCGAACTGCTTGAACGCCTGCGGGCGCGGCTTCCCCCGCCCCCGCCTGCACCGACCTCGGCAACAGATGAATGGATGGAAAAGTTGACCGCCTGTATTTCCGAAAATCTGGCCTCGGCCTGCTTTGATGTCTCCGAACTCGCCCGCCAGCTCGGATACAGCAACCGGCAACTTCTGCGCCGCGTGGTGGACCATTGCGGAAAAACGCCCAGTGCCCTCCTGCTTGAATACCGTCTTCGACGCGGACACGAACTCATCGAATCTAAGCACTATGAAACCGTTGCCGAAGTCGCACATTCAATTGGACTCTCCCCGAGGTATTTCTCCCGTCGCTACCGCACCGCCTACCGCTGCGGGAAGATTCCACTCTAGCCCCCCTATACTAACCTTCCATGTTTAAATCGCGTTTCTCCGCCTTTCAATTCGCCCCGGATTTCGCCGGCGGGCTGACTACCGCCATCGTCTCTTTGCCGATGGCGCTGGCATTCGGCGTCGCCTCCGGACTGGGCCCGCAGGCCGGACTGACCGGCGCGGTGTTTGTCGGCCTCTTTGCCGCTCTTTTCGGCAGTTCCAGCCGCCTCATTTCCGAGCCGACCGGTCCGATGACGGTTGTCATGACCGCCGTGCTGAGTTCTTTGGCCGCCCAGTACCCTGAAGACGCGCCCGCAATGGCCTTCACGGTAGTCATGATTGCCGGGTTAGTGCAGATCGCCATCGGTAAGCTCAAGCTCGGACAATTTATCACCCTCATGCCCTATGCGGTAATTTCCGGCTTCATGTCCGGCATTGGCGTGTTGCTCATCCTCATGCAGCTTCCGCCCTTTCTGGGCAGTGCCAGCCCCGGCGGCGGGGCGGTCGGTGTGCTCAAAGCCCTGCCGCACCTGTTGCAGAACCCCAATTTTTCCGAAATCGGGCTCGCAATCCTCGCGTTGGCGATCCTCTGGTTCTGGCCTTCCCGCTGGCGGAAACGGCTGCCGCCCCATCTCTTCGCCCTTATTCTCTGCACCACCCTTGGCATTTTCTGGATCGGAACCGACAACCTCCGCATTCTCGGCGAAATCCCCACCGGCCTCCCCCGCCTCCGCCTCTCGGTATTCTCCTACACCCAACTCTCGCAAATTCTGCTCGACGGTCTGATCCTGGGCCTTCTCGGATGTATTGACACCCTGCTCACCGCCATGATTTCCGATTCTCTCACCCGCGAAGAGCACGACAGCAACCGTGAACTCACCGGCCAGGGCATCGCGAACCTCCTATCCGGCCTCTTCGGCGGCCTGCCCGGCGCGGGCGCCACCATGGGCACGGTGGTCAATATTCAGACCGGTGCCAAAAGTCCCGCCGCCGGAGTCATCCGCGCCCTGCTCCTGCTCGTCGTTCTCCTCGGTGCCGCCCCCCTCCTCGCTCCGGTGCCCATGGCCGTCCTCGCCGCCATCGCGGTCAAAGTCGGATTCGACATTCTCGACTGGTCCTTCATGAAGCGCGCCCACCGCGTCTCCACCTCCAGCACCTGTATGATGTACGGGGTTCTCCTGCTCACCGTTTTTGTGGATCTCATCGTCGCCGTCGGTGTCGGTGTGTTTATCGCCAACATCCTCACCATTAAACGCCTGTCCGATTTGCATTCCCGCAGCGTCAGCACCTTCTCAACCCCCGATGCCGGCCTGCAGCTCCAGCCCGAAGAAAAAGAAATCATGCAGACCATCGGCGAACAGGTGGTTCTTTTTCACATGAGCGGTCCCATGATTTTCGGAGTGGCCAAAGCCATCGCCCGTGAACACGCGGCCATGAAACGCGCGAAAGCGCTTGTCCTGGATCTCAGCGATGTGCCCCTCCTCGGCGTCACCGTCTGTCTGGCCATCGAAAACATGGTCCTCGATGCCCTCGCGCAGAACGCCCGTGTCTGGGTCGTCGGTGCCAGAGGAAACACCCGCACCCGCCTCGAAGACTTCGGATTCTTCGCCCGCGAAGGGATCATCGAAGCTCCCGACCGCCTCACCGCCCTGCGGGAAGTCTGTCAAACCATTGACATCTCTCCGGAAAGATTTAAATAAGATCCAATCACCTTAATCCCTAATATTTCGGAGTAAACATGTTTGGCGGACTCACACAACCCTGGATGCTGGGCGACACCCCTATGCGGCGTGACCTGCGCCTGCTTTGCCGCTTTTTGCGTCAGGAACTTATCCGCGACGGTCATGCCGGTCTCTGGCCCGAACTCCTCGAACTCCGTGCCCTCGCCCTCCGCCACGAAGGCGGCAGCCCCGAGGCCGACAGCACCCTCAAAACCCGCTTCCACCAGACCCCCCCCGAACATCTCGATCTCCTCCTCCGCGTCATGGGACTCTTCTTCGACTTCGCCAACGTCTCCGAAGAACTCCAGCGCGAACGCGTTGTCCGCACCCGCCGCGCCGAAAAACGCCTGTCCGACGGTCTCGAATCCCGCCTCAAAGCCCTCAAAGCCGGTGATCTGCCCGCCAAAGACCGCCACAGACTCCTCGACAATCTTCAGGCCGAATTCGTTCTCACCGCCCACCCCACCGAAGCCAAGCGCCAGACCGTCCGCCGTATTCTCGACCGTATCCGCCGCAGCCTCCGCCGGCTCTCCGATCCGGATATGACCCGTTCCCGCCGCGGCCCCCTCCTCCGATCCCTCCGCGAAGATGTCCGCGCCCTTCTCCGCACCGACACCCTGCATCCCCACCGTCCCGAAGTGCTCGAAGAACTCGACCGCGCCCTCTACGTCAGTCAGGCCCTCTGGAAAGCCGCCCCCGACCTCCTCGCCCCGCTCGAACGCGCCCGCGGTGCCGCGCTTAATCCCCTGAAATTCGGCTGCTGGATCGGCGGCGACCGCGACGGACATCCCCATGTCACCGTCGACGTCACCCGCGAAACCCTCCGCCGCCTCCGCCAGCGCGCCGTCACCTTTCACCTCGAAGAATGCGCCTTCCTGCTCGACCGTCTGCCGATGCTCTGCCGGTCCGCTGAAGCCATGGATCTGTTGCAGAGCCTCGTGCACCGGGCACCGGAAGACCTGCAAAACCAGGTGCTCAAGCGCAGCCACGACAACGAATACTTCCGCCGGGCCCTGCGCATCATCCGCGCCCGCCTCCGGGAGGAAAACGGGTATCCGGATGCCGAAGCCCTCGATGCCGATCTCGCCGATCTCGAAACCGCCCTCCGCCTGGAAAAACTTCAGGGCCTCATCCTCAACCGCCTGCGCGCCTGGCGCCGCCGCACCCGCGTCTTCGGCCTCCACTTCATGCGCCTCGACCTCCGCGAAAACTCCAAAGGCTACCGAACCCTCGTCCGCGAACTTCTTCCCCTCCTCGGCGAAAATCCCGACCGCGCAGAAACAGACAACTTCGACGGTCTCTGGGAGGCCGCTTACCCGGATCCCGGTGCTGAAGTCCTCAAAGAAAAACTCTCCGAACGAAGCTGGGATCTCCTCCACGTCACCCGACTCATGCAGGAACAGGCCCCCGAAGCCATCGGCGCCAACGTCATCAGCATGACCCACTGCGTCGGTGATGTGCTCTGGGTGCTCTGGCTTCACCGCCTCATTGCCGCCTGGCGCGGCGATCCCCGGGTCACCATGCCCATTTCCCCGCTCTTCGAAACCATCGACGACCTTCACAAAGCCGGCGACATGCTCACCACCCTCTTCCGGCATCCGCAGTACCGCCAAGTGCTGGATGATCAGGGCGGACGGCAAATCGTCATGGTCGGCTACTCCGACAGTGCCAAAGACGGCGGCTACCTCGCCGCCTGCTGGGCCCTTCACACCGGACAGGAGGCCATGCAGCGCGTGGCCGACCGCGAAAAGGTGCAGCTCACCGTCTTCCACGGACGCGGCGGCGCCCTCGGCCGCGGTGGCGGACCCGCCGCCCGCGCCATTCAGGCCCTGCCCCCCGCCCTCGGCGAAGGCCACATCCGCATGACCGAACAGGGCGAAGTCATTGCCGACCGCTTTGCCGATCCCTACCTCGCCCACCGTCACATGGAGCAAATCCTCGGCGGCCTCCTCCTCCACGCCTCCAGCGCCCCGCCCGCCAAAACCGAATGGCGCGCAACCATGGAGGAATTCGCCAGCCACGGCCGCGAAGCCTACCTTAATCTCTTCCATCACGACGGCTTCACCGACTACTTCCGCCAGTCCACCCCCATCACCTGTATCGAATCCCTGCCCATCGGCTCCCGGCCCAGCCGACGGCACGGTGCCGCCAGTCTCGAAGACCTCCGCGCCATCCCCTACACCTTCTCCTGGACCCAGAGCCGCCAGCTCATCAACGCCTTTTACGGACTCGGCACCGCCTGGACCCGCCTCAACCGCGCCCAACGCCTGCTCGCCATCCGCATGTACCGTGAATGGCCCTACTTCCGGTCCATGATCGACAACGCCGAACTCGCCCTCACCAAATGCGATCCCGTCATCGCCCGCGAATACGC
>PXDP01000518.1 GCA_003565035.1 PVC group bacterium
GAAACGTCAACAACTGAATCAGCGGATTTGCGCGCGGTACTGGTCAGAACGTGATCAGGCCCTGGCGGATGACGGGCATCATCAAACCTTTTCGGAACATGCTCAGGTTTGGGGGATTCTGAGCGGGGTTCTGGCGCCGGAACAGGAACAGGCCTGTTTGCGGACCTGGCTGGCGAAGCGGCTGCCGATGGCCGCCATGTCGATCTATTTTTCTCACTACGGATTCGAGGCGCTCTATCGGCTGGGGGAAAGCCGCGCGTTTCTGGACCGCCTTCAATTTTGGAGCGGACTGAAGGCGCAGGGCCTCCGCACCACCCCGGAACGCCCCGAACCCTCACGGTCCGACTGCCATGGCTGGGGGGCCCATCCCCTGTTTCACTGTTTCGCAAGTCTGGCGGGAATCCGTCCCGCCTCGCCAGGCTTTCAGACCGTCCGAATTGCCCCGCTTGCGGGTGCTTTGCGAGATATCTCCCTGACCCTGCCTCATCCGGAAGGAACCCTCAGGCTTACCCTCCAAACGGAAAATGGAGAGGGGTCCGTTCAGATTTTTCTGCCAGGAGACCTGTCCGGTGAATGGCTTTATGGGGACCAGGCGCGAAAACTTACACCGGGAATGAATGCGTTTACGGTTTCAATTCCGGATGGATCTGCTCCGGTTGGATGTGCGTGCCGGTGAAGAGGGTCAGGCTGAGAATACCGGTGAGGATGATGGACACCGGGGCAAGCCAGAGGGCGAGGTTTGCGGCGGCGGGGAGGGTGGCGGTCGCGGCGGCGAGTTCGGTGGCGAGGAAGCCCCAGAGGCTGAGTCCGCCGAGCAGATAAAGGCTTTTCCGAAGCGGGGAGCGGAGGCCGCGCAGGAGGAAAATGCCGAGGGCGGCGGTGGCGAAGCGCAGGAAAATGCGCAGGCCGCGGTTGGCGTCGGGCAGGGTGAGGGGGGGCGGACGGACAGCCTCGGCCTGCCAGCGGACGGGCGCAAGGTGTCCGGCTTCGGCCATTTCCAGGAGTTCGCGTTCGGCGGCGTTCAGGCTGAGATGCCAGGTTTGAGCGTAGGCCTCGGCGGTGAGCGGAGGTGTCTCCGTCGTTTGATCGAGCAGGGTGAGGATTTGACGCGGAAGCAGTCCGTTTTCCAGGCGGGCCCGGTGATTGGCGGAAAAGCGGAGCAGGGTGTGTCCGGGGCGGACGGGCAGCAGCACCTCATTACGGCGCGCTTGGCGGAGCAGATCCGGGTCCAGGCTGTCGGGGGCAATGCCGGCGTGGGCGCGGAGTTTTTCGACCCAGACGGTGTAGTCGGGGGCGAGGTGTTCGGCGGGATCCAGGGTGAAGGCCTCGGAGGGAATATGAAATCCGTGCCGGTCATGCTGAATGAACCCGTAAACGCGCAGGGCGCGGATCATTTCCTCCGGGGGCAGCGGTGCGTTTTCAAAGAGCGCATGCATCACCGGACGGCTGAGGGCGGTTTGACGGGTTTGAATGAACGCGACCAGCTCCCGGCTGAAGGATTCGGGCAGGGGGGGCGGGGCATCGGGTGCGGGGCGGTAGCGGGGCGCGGGGGCCGTGCCGGGGGCGCGTTCGCGGGCTTCGGTGGCGGTCATGCGGGCGGTGCTCTGCCAGTAGAATATGGGGGTCAGATGGAGAATCAGCAGAAAAAGCGCGAGGCTGGAGGCGGCCACCGGAATGGCGAAGAAGCGCCAGGGCGCACGGAGGCAAAGCAGGGCCGGCAGCAGCAGAAAGAGGATGCCGGGGAGGAGGGTGTCAAGGGCCGGACCGGTTCCAGGCCCGATCCAGAGGGTGGTGAGGCCCGCCCCGACCAGGGTCACGGACAGATCGATCCATCGGGGCGGGCGGGCAATTCGAAGGAGAAGCAGCACGGGAAGCAACCACAGGGCGGCCTCCAGTTCGGCGGGAAAAACCGGAAAGACCCGGGGCAGGGCCAGGGGGAGCAGCAGAACCGTCCAGAGGATGCGCGGACGGTTCTGCGAAAAGGGCGGCAGGCGGCGGAGCACTTCCGCCGCCAGAGCGGCTCCGAGGGCGGCCCAAAGCGCGGTGATGATAAAGGGACCGGACTCCGGCGTGTCCGGGGACGGCAGCAGGGGGAACAGGAGCAGGAGGATTCCAAGTGCCGGGGCGGACATCCTCGGGATTGTGTTTTCTGCCTGTATGTGTTCTTTTGACATTTGGACTCCTGATCGCTATAAGGCGGACCCTTTTATATGATTGTTCACCCGTTTAAGGAATCTAATGTACACAACCAGCGACTTACGTAAAGGCCTCAAGATCGAAATCGACGGTGATCCGTATGTCATCACCGATTTTCAGTTCGTCAAACCCGGAAAAGGCCAGGCCCTTTACCGGTGCAAACTCAAGAATATCATCACCGGCAGCACCATGGACCGCACCTACCGTTCCGCCGACAAGCTCGGCAAACCGGATCTGATGCAGCGCGAAATGGTCTATTCCTACCCGGAAGGCGATCATTTTGTGTTTATGGATGATTCCACCTACGAGCAGGTGACCGTGGACAAGGATGTGATCGGCGACATGAAATACTTTCTGGTCGAGGACATGCCGGTGAAGGTGCTGTTTTTCAATGATCTGGCCATCGATATCGAAATGCCGAACTTCGTGGAGAAGGAAATTATTGAAACCGAGCCCGGCGCCCGCGGGGACACCGCCACCAATGTGACCAAACCCGCGAAAGTGGATAATGGCTACGAAATCAGCGTGCCGCTGTTCATCAAAGAAGGCGACTGGGTTCGGATCGATACGCGCACCGGCGAATACGCGGACCGCATCAGCAAAAAATAATGAGCCTTTCGGCCCGAAAGCAGACGCTTGCGCTGCGCGCCCGCATTCTGAAAACGATGCGGGCGTTTTTTGATGCGCGGGACTACACCGAGGTGGAGACCCCGGTGCGGGTGGCCACCCCGGCTCTGGAGGATCATATTGACGCGGAACCTTCCGGGGATCACTGGCTGCGCACCTCGCCTGAACTGCATATGAAGCGGATGGTCTGCGCGGGCTTTGAGCGGATCTACCAGATTGGCCCCTGTTTTCGGCGGGGCGAGGCTGGCGCGCGTCACCGGCCGGAGTACACCATGCTGGAATGGTACCGGACCGGGGCCGATTGCCGGGACCTGGAGCGGGAAACCCACGCGCTGCTCCGGGCGGTCTGTGAGGCGGTCGGCCGCAGCGAATTCATGGGCGTGGACCTCAGCGCGGAACCGGTGCGCCATACTGTCCGCGATGCCTTCTGGCTCTGGGCCGGCTGGGATCCGGTCGAAGCCTTCGATGAGGACCGTTTTGATCTGGACCTGACCGAAAAAGTGGAGCCCATGCTGGCGCAGTGCCCGGTGCCGGTCATTCTGACCGACTTTCCGGCGGAGCGGGCGGCCCTGGCCCGGATGTCGGCAGACACCCCGCCGGTGGCACAGCGTTGGGAACTGTATCTTGCCGGTATGGAGCTGGCCAACGCCTACACGGAACTCACCGAGGCCGCGGAGCAGCGCCGGCGCTTCGAGATCTGCGGACAGGGGCGAGCCCTGCGCGGGCAGGAGGTCTATCCCATCGATGAGCCTTTCCTCACCGCCTTGGAAAAGGGCATGCCCCCCTGCGCCGGGATTGCCCTGGGGGTGGACCGGCTGATGATGGTACTGGCGGAGACAGACGATATCCGCAATGTGCGGGCGTTTTGAGCTTACGGGTCAATCAACAGTCCAAACAGAACCCGGCCCGGGGCAATCGGCAGCAGATAGAGTTCGCGGGTTTGCACCGAAAGACCCTCTTCATGGGCATAACGCCGCAAACGGGCGGCGGCGGTCACCAGAGCCGTCTCCGTGCGGCGGGCCGTCTCCGCTTCGATGGCGGTGACCAGCAAGCGGCGGCCGGGCATCCGGCTGAGATCGGCCCCGAGAGGCAGAGGTTTGGACTCGGTCAGGGTCACCCGGCAGCCGACACTGACATTGTCATCGGCATGCATGAGCACGATTAGCGGGGCCTGCGGTTCCAGCCCGCCCTCGTCGAGCGCCCGGTTCAGCAACGCGTAGGCACCGGGCAGGCTGACGGGATTCGGCACCGCGAGAAAGGGCCCGGCGGGGAGGTCCAGGAGATACATCGCTTCCGGCTCCGGCTGCATCTCCCGGAGGGCTTCGGGCAGCGTTTCCCAGGCTTCGAACAGTCTGCGGTTTTCCCGGGGGGGGGCTTCGGCGGTTTCGGACGGAAGCCGTAAACCGCTGAGGTCCAGATCGCGGGTGAAAAGATCAATGTCTTCGGCCGTCAGTGACAAAACCGGCAGACACGCCAGCAGAAAGAACCGGAGACGTGGTTGACAGCGCGACCTCATGCGTATCCAAGTTTGCGGAGGATCCAGAAATTTTTATCCCAGTCTTTCAGGACTTTGACCACCAGGGTGAGTTTAATTTTCACGCCGTAGATGTCTGCGATTTCGCTGGCGGCCTCGCCGCGCACGGCTTTCATCAGCCGACCTTTATTGCCGATGACCATCCCCTTCTGGGAATTCTGGCGCACGTACACATGCGCCTCCACATTCCACTGACCGTCGGTTTCGATCAGGTGTTCCACCCAGACGGCAATCGAGTGCGGCAGTTCCTGATGCAGGCGCATGAAGTACTTTTCGCGGATGACATCCCCGATGGCCAGTTTCCGGGGAAAGTCGGAGACGATATCCTCCGGAAAGAGCGGCGGGCCGGGAGGCATCAGTTCAAACAGACGGTTCAGCAGCGCCTCCACGCCCTCGCCGGACTGAGCAGAGGTCTGGAACCACTCCGGTTCCGGGGTTCCCGGATGATCGGCCAGGATCCGGCCAAACAACTCCCGGATTCCCGGCTCATAGCGGTCCGTCAGATCCGCCTTGTTCAGCACCACCAGCACCGGCGGCCGGTCTTCGGGCGGAAGCTGGCAGAGTTTCTGGAACCAACCCTCCACCTCCAGGGCGGGAGCTTCTGAGCGGTCGATCACCAGCATTACCGCGTCGGTGCCCTCCGTGGCGCTGCGCGCCACTTTGTTCATCTGCTTGTTGAGCGCTTTTTTCCCCTGATGATGCACGCCGGGCGTATCGAGAAACACCACCTGTCCGCGTTCCTCGGTATGGATTCCCCGCACCAGATTGCGGGTGGTCTGGGCCACCGGACTGACAATCGAGACCTTTTCGCCCATGATGCGGTTGATCAGCGAGGATTTGCCCGCGTTGGCGGCACCCACAACCGCCACCATGCCGGCGCGTTCGTTGGGAGAGAGGGGGAGGGGATCTGTCATGTCG
This sequence comes from PVC group bacterium, assembly GCA_003565035.1. Taxonomy (GTDB): domain Bacteria; phylum Verrucomicrobiota; class Kiritimatiellia; order SS1-B-03-39; family UBA6053; genus PXAS01. The sequence goes on from PXDP01000518.1 coordinate 5,276, forward strand.
GAGTCATACCGCATGTTTCAATAGGGAGCCACAAAATTCAGTGAAGGATTTGGTGGACCGCCGATCGCTGATCGGCATTTTGGGACGGCAGTCGCCGTCCGCTGGGCCAATCGGCGATTGGCGGTCCTTTTCTCGGGAGCCCGTTGTGGATTGGTGACCGCCGATCGCTGATCGGCATTTTGGGACGGCGGTCGCCGTCCGCTGAGCCAATCGGC
>PXDP01000026.1 GCA_003565035.1 PVC group bacterium
GGCTGATGGTCCAGCCATTGGCCGCGCGCCGCAAAGGCGCGGTGCAGGTCGGCCCGGATCTGTTCCGGCTGAAAGGCGGCGGGGGTTCCGATCAGGGTGCGGGTTCCCTGCTGAAGGACCGTAACGGCTTCGTTCGGATTTTCCACGGTGCAGGGGCCGTCGATGAGGAGGTGATGGGTGTCCAGAAAGGCACCGGTGACGGATTCACATTTGCCGTCCAGGCGAAACGCGTCGCCGGTGATGAGCACGCCGCCCTGTGCAGGGTCGGCCTGAAAGCGGACCGTGGCCTTGCCGGGGAGGACAATGTCCAGTCCCGGGGTGGAAAATGAGGTCCGTGCGGTGAGTCCATTGCGGTAATCCGTGGGGCCGTCCAGTCCAGAGAAGGCCAGCAGTTGTCCGCCGGTCCAGTGGGTGCGTTTGAGGTCGTGAAGCATGGTGAATTGTATCGCTATACCCAAAAAGTCTGTTTGGAAAGTGAATATTCGTTTCAGCTAAATAAATTATTCGTTTGAAACGCTATATTTATAAGCTGAGGGTGTGTAGGTTGAGGGGATGATTGATCTTTCCCGTGCTGTTTTTTGGCGTGTTTCTGTTTCCAGGCCGGGTGCCGGAACGTTTTTGCGGTTCTGTTTGCCGATTTTCATGGCCCTAATATGCTGGTTTCCGATCCGGGGAGAGGAGGCGGCGCATGCGTTTCATCTTTCGGCCTCCAGCTATTTAGGGGATGGGGGGGATGTTGATGAAGTGATGGGGGTGAGAATCCTGTCGGACGGCACACTTGTTGTTGCGGCGATCATCGGGGAGGCGCAGCCCCGGTCCCGGAGTACGGGACAGCCTGTGCCTCCGATCCTACTGAACGGGGCTCATTCCGGAACCCCGGGGGCAATTGTCCGCTTGACTGCCGACGGCCGGGAGGTCTTGTCGGTCACCCGGTTTACAGACGATATCCGGGATCTGGAGATTGATGCCGGGGATAATCTTTACATTGCCGCCGGATTCGGAGGGCTTATTCAGTTGAACGGCACTGCGGACACGCTGCTGAATGTGCGGCAGCAGGGGGCCTATGTGAAGCGGGTCACCACGAGTGCGCAGCATGTGGCCACGTTGGTGCCGGACAGTATTCAGGGGGCCTCGATTACACCGGGTCCGGGGGACATCACTTTTTATGCGCGGTCGGGACTCATAAAGCTTTGGGAGGGCCGGGGCTGGCGTCATACGCTGGATCTGGCCATTGATGAGGCTTCGCAAACCGTGGCGCACATCGGCTGGCGTCAGGCGAATGTCTGGCAGGAAAATTCGCAGGGGGTGCTTCCGGTCCAGATTTCTTATTTGCGGGGGCTGGATTTTGAGGGGAACGAGCGCTGGCTCAGTTATGACTGGGATACGAATCCGGATATTGACGGGCATCCGCTCCAGTTGGATCCGGCCACGGGGATCGTGCAGATCACGAATCCGCGGTTTTTGAATTCAACCGGTCAGCCTACCGGAAACGTTGATGCGCTGGGACGTCCGCTTTACGGGTATTTGAATAACATGGCGGACACCCGCGGATACCGGTTGACTCTGGGGGAGGACGGGTATCTGTATGGCGGGTTTGAGGCGGCGGGGGGCAATCATATTTTCCGTGCGCAGGGGGAGCGGGATACGGCACTGGGCGATTTCAGGGTGTCTGTATCGTTGGCGGGCGGTGATTTTTTCAACAGTTTTATCAACACTGGGGCCAGTCATAAAACCTATATCGCCCGGTTTGATCCGGCGACGGGAAAAAACCTCCTGGGGAATCAGTTTAATACACTGATTGACAGCAACAGCGGACAAAGCGCGAACACGCTGCGCATCAGGCTGGGGGGATTGTTTGTGGATGCGGACGGGCGTCTGTATTTCGGAGGGGCGGCGGCTTCGGGGCTGCCACTGCCCGGGAATCTGGTGGGGTTGCCGATGGAGGGGCAAATTTCCCTGGAGCCCTTTGGACTGGGCAGTAATGAGGGCGGGGCCTATCTTTGGGTGGTGGACAGCGATCTGGCTACCCGCCTTTTTGTGGGCCGGACTGCAAACGGCAGTACGCGGTCGGTTCATGCCCGGGTTCCGCAGGGGGGCTCGCAGCCGGTAACGGTTTGGGGCGGCCGCGCGGCGCTTACCCGTCCGATGTATGTTTACGAGGCGTTTCAGCCACAGCCGGGGTATGGGGCGAATGACGGGTTTGTGGTGGTGCTGGGCGATACGCCGGTCGAAAGTTCCGGCACCCATGTCCTGTTTTCATATGGCGGGAGCGGGGTGGACTATGTGGAGACGGTCACCCGACTGCGGGGTATGGACCCGGACACGCGGTCAGAGCATCTGGACGGAAGTGACGTGCTGATCGTTGAATATCCCTTCAGCGAAACCCTTCCCTTGAATCCGCCGGGACCTGCGTACACCGGTCCTGCGTTTTTTGGCGGGGTCCGTGCGGTGCACCGGGATCCCTCCAGTACAGGGTTCAGCGGTAATTCGTATTCCGGATCTTCAACATCCATCCGCATCCAGAAAAACGAGACGCGGAGTCAGGCTCTGTTTTATTTCCCCCTGGAGGGATTGCCCGGGGTGGGGCCGGAGGACCGGCTGAGCTTTGACGGGGAGAGTTATCTGCTGCTGAATGGAGGCTCCGGGGGATTTATCACCGGCGGTCGCTGGCTGGTGCGGGATGGGGAAACCTTTTATGTTTCGGAGGAAACCACTGCGAGCCGTCTATTAACGTTTCAGAGTGCTCTGGATAATGGAGGCTGGGCGGTTCTGGATATCGACCAGGAGGATCCGCTGGCGTTTGAGGTGGAGGCTTCGGAGTTTGCGCCGCACGTTTTCAGTCGGGTGACGGCGGTTGGCTTTATTCAGCTGCGGCCCGAATTCACCGGGGACAGGTTCAGCTCACAGTGGGATGCGCTGGAGGCGTCCCTCGCAGTAAACGCCGAAGAGAATCTTCCCCCGGTGGCGGTGATTGAGATGTCCCCTCAGGAACCGGCCCGGGCACCTGTGGACATTTTGCTGGATGCCGGGGCATCGTATGATCCGGACGGGGAGCTGACGTTTTTTCACTGGAGCTCCGGAGATGCGGCTGCCAGTGCCGGCCCCGCCTACGTGCACACATACACCTCTGCGGGAACCTACACGGCCACACTGACCGTCTGGGATGCGTTTTTACTGGAGGACAGCGCAACAATCACGTTTCCGGTGGTCAGTCCACAGACGCCCCGGCCGGAGCGGACGGTGGTGGCCTGGGGTGGAAATCCGCTCAGTGCCAATATCCGTTCGTCCGGAAATGAAATTGTGGCCGTTGATCTGAGCGGAAACGGTCAATTGGATGACACCCGGCGCGGCACTGGCTACCGAGAGGATGTCCGGCTGTTCAATACCGGCAATCTTCGAGGGACACCCGTGTATGGGGGGCTCTGGCTGTCCACCCTGGGCGGGGACAACAGTGCCTCCTGGGGGACCGGCGCCAGCGGGTTTCATGTCCGTGTGAACAGTGCATCCTCCACCGCCCCCTCCGCATTGCACGGGGGGTTTCTGATTCAGAAAAAAGATTTTTTTGGTGAAGCCTCCCATTTGCCGGTCGGCCTGCAGGCGGGGGACCAGTTTCATATGAAAGGGATCAACCGCTTTGCCCAAATGTCGCCGCTCCGCTGGCTGGTACGGGAGGGTGATCAGGTTTATGTCTCACTGGAAACATTCAATGCGGACTCCGCGACTTTCACAGTGCCTGCGGATGACGACCACGGTCAGTGGGCGGCCTGGGACCCGGCTGTGGCGGCAGATCATTTGAATTTTGACGAGGAATTCGCAGAGTTTTCCACACGCACTTTTCGCGATGTCACCGCGTTTGGTGTGGTGCTGGATCACATAGGCTATGCGGAGTCCCGGATCTGGTTCGCGTTTGAGGAGCTTGTTTTTGAAGGCGCGGTTCTCACGGAAGATCCGCCGCCTCCCGAACCTGAATTCGCGCTGTATCTCGACTTCGGAAATGCTGTGGACGCGCCGGATGGATTTTGGAACACGATTACCGGTGCGGGGGCCTATACGGACCTGCTGGATTTCCAGTCGGGCACTGTGATTCCAACTGTGGTGTTTGAGATAGAAAATACCGGCGGGAGTGGCCTGCAGTTATCGAACGCAACCCAAACCTGGGGCGCGCGTCAAATTGCTCCTGAGTGGGGGGCACCACCGGCGCTGTCAGACCGCATGTGGGTCAATCGGGGGGATACCGCGGTTTTGCGCTTTGAGAACCTCCGGGCCGGGTCAGAATATCAGCTCGAAATCGCCTCGTCGTTTGCGGGAGACGGCCGTGCCGGAGAACAGCCGGGAATTTTTTCGGTGACCGGAGCCGAGGGAGCGGTTGCGGGGTTTAATGCCCACAGTGGCGACAGCCTGGGTACGCAGGTGTACTGGACATCGCGGGGTCCAGATGACGGCGGTAATCCGGAAAATCATGCGGCCGAGGGCTGGATGATATGGCCCCGGGTTCAGGCGGATGCCGCGGGCCGAATTGAGATACACCTGTCGACCACGACGCACAGCCTGTCGCGCGCCTCGGTCAACGCGCTGCGCCTGACGGCGATTCCGGACACATCCTGCTCTTCGGGCACGTTCAGCAGCATCCGCGCGTGGCGGATGCACTACTTTGGGCGTGAGGATAATGCAGGTGAGGCCGCGAACCTGGCCAATCCGGCGGGGGATGGTATTGTGAACCTGATGAAATACGCACTGGGGCTGGCGCCGGACGTGAGCCTTTCCGCCGCGGAGCGGCGAAATCTTGCGGTGATCTTCGACGCGTTGGGGCTGTATCTTGAATTACGCATTCCGCAGGGACTTCGGCGTGATATTCTGTACCGCTTCGAATGGTCGGAAGACCTGCAAACATGGCATCCTCTTGCAGAGGCAACAGGCGAAAACCCTTTTGAGCCCGTTGGCGATGCTCCGGCCGGAGAGGAGATCCGGGTTCCAGGCGCGGTAAGAATTCCGCTGGAACCCTTGCCTTCTTTCACCGGCTTTTACCGGATTCGGGTTTCGCCTCAGTCTGATTAAGGCCTTTGTCCGACTGCGTGTTTTATTGCGGCCTGGCGGGGGCTGTGTTAGGAGGGGAGTATGAATTCTATCACGCAAAGGGACCCTGAATCGTCAGACTCGACGCGCGCTCCCGGGGAGAGACTCCCGGCGGTGTACTGGATTGGAGACAGTATCTCGATTCAGTATCATGAGACGCTGTCCGCTTTATGCCGCGGGGGGTATCGGTATCGGCGGAAAACCGGCCTGGAGTTGGCGGCACAGAATCTGGATGCCGCGCAGGGGGCGAACGGCGGGGATTCGGGACGGGTGCTGGCGCATGTGCGCGAGCTTTTGGAGGCGGAGTGTTTGCCGGAAGAGTTTGTCGTGGTGAACTGCGGGCTGCATGATATCAAGCGGGACCGGGCCGGCGGAGCGCTGCAAGTTCCTCCGGAGGCATACCGGA
>PXDP01000334.1 GCA_003565035.1 PVC group bacterium
CAACCTGCCCAACGCTGTCAGTCTGACACGGATCCTGGCGGCCCCTTTTCTGATCTGGGCCGCCCTTGCGGAGGCTCCGGGCGTGTTCCTTGGATTGTTTGCGTTCATGATGGTGACGGACTTCCTCGACGGCCTGCTTGCCCGGGCCCTCAATCAGCAAACGGTCACCGGTTCGCAGCTTGACACGATCGGGGATATCCTGACCGCGCTTTTTGTGATTCCCGGTGGGTGGATTCTCTGGTCGGATACGGTACGGGAGGAAGCGGTGTTTTTTCTGATGGTTCCGGTCATCCTCGGAATTTCGGGGTCCGTGGCGCTGATTCGTCACGGCCACCTCCCCGCATATCACACCCGCAGTGCCAAACTCGCAAGTGCCCTTGCCGGAGTTGGCGCGTGGCTGCTGTTCGCAGATCTCACGCCGTGGCTGTTCCGGGGGGCGGTGGTCCTGCTGTTCGCCTCGGCGGTGGAGGAAATATGTATCACGCTGATTCTGCCGAAATGGCACCCCAATGTGCCTTCGGTCAAACAAGCCCTCCGGGAACGCGCGGCGGCCCTTTCCGGGGAACGGGGGAACCCGCTGTCCGAAACCCTGTTTGAGGAACGCGTCAATGCGCTCACACATGGCCTCGGGGCTGTTGCCACGGTGCCTGTCCTGGTGATCATGGTGGTAATGGCCGCGCGCCTCGGAGATCCCTGGCTGGTGACCGGGGTCTCGATTTTCGGTGCAAGTCTGTTGCTGATGTACAGTTGTTCCACCCTGTATCACGCGCTGCCGCCCTCCAAAGCGAAATATTGTTTCCGCATCTTTGACCATATTTCAATTTTCCTGCTGATTGCGGGCACCTACATGCCATTTACCCTCGGGCCCCTGCGCGGCCCCTGGGGGTGGAGCCTCTTCGGGGCGGTCTGGGGGCTCGCGCTTGCGGGAATCCTGCTGAAAGTTTTTTTCACCGGCCGGCTGCGTGTGGTGTCTGTTCTGGTTTACATCGGCATGGGGTGGATGGTGCTCATCGCCTTCCATCCCCTCCTGCGCGCGGTTTCCCCCATGACGGTGGGCCTGCTGGCGGCCGGCGGTGTGTCATACACCTCAGGCACAGTGATCTACGCCAGCCTGCGTCTCAAATACCATCACAGCATCTGGCATCTTTTCGTGCTCTTGGGCAGCCTCTTTCATGTTCTGGCTGTTTTCACACTCCTGAACCGTTGATCACATCCCGGACCTTGTCGCGAACCGAGAGGCACAGTTAGGCCCCCGGACGAGCGTCCCAATCCGTCTCCGCAGGAGATGAAGCACCCCGGCCGATGCGGCATTAAGATTCAGCACCTTCGGCGCGATGGTCAACAGGTTTATAGGGTTACACCCCATATTCACAGCAGAGCACAAAGGGTAAGATACAAAAGAATCGCAGCCCGGCCCGGGACGCCCGCAAACGTCTTCTCTGCCCGGATTGCACAACGCATACCCTAACAACCCCTCCCCAGGAGAACCCCATGCATACAACACCCCGAACACTGCCCGCCCCCCTGCGCTCCACCGCCGGGCTGCTCACCCTGATCTTCCTCCTGCACGGCATGGTGCCGATGGCGATCGCCTCCCCGATCCCCTCCGCCCTGATCAACCTCGAGGACGTCCGCGCCGCGGACATCGCCACAATTCAAACCTCCCTGGAAACCAAAATTGTTCAGGACCGGCTTATCCAGCTGGGATTCACGCCGGCTGAAATTGAGGAACGGCTCCTCTATGCGGACGACGCGGAACTCCACCAGCTGGCCGTACACTCCGAAACCATGATGGCCGGAGGCGCTGGCGGAGTTCTGCTCACCGCACTGGTCGTGGTCCTGCTGATCATTCTGATCCAGCGGATTACCTGATCAAGAAACTCTCTCGTTGTTTCACACGCTCCGGAATCATCCGGAGCGTGTTTTTTTGCAGGGTTCAGACATCCGACCAGAACTGCGGTCTGTTTTGTCTGAGGGTTTGGAAATTCGTCCGGTGACAGGGAGGACGCGATTCGGCGGTGAACTCCCTTTCGGCCTGGTCCCAGAAATCCCATTCCCGGTCCGCAGGATGACCGGCCCGTTCCCAAAGTGCAAAAGCCCGCCGCGAGAGTTCACGTTCGGCAGGCCCTCCGCGCGAAGGGGCTGCCGCCGGGGCCCCGCTCTGCCGGGTGCTGCGGGCAAAGGGGTTGCCGATTCTATCGAACAGGATGAAAACCGGTTTAAAGAATCGGTCACGTTGTGTCTCGATGTGTTTTTTCATAGGATGGACCTCTGTGGATGTTTTGGCCGGGAATGAATCCCGCTATGATGGATGAACGATCTGTGGTCAGGAAAGCACTCCCGCGAGCGGGTCGCGGGAGTGCCTGATGGTTTTAGTTTCTGACGACGTCGTCCCGGCGGGCGCCGCGGACCTGTTCAGATCCGGTCAGCACCGAGGGATGCACCGATGACACCCCTGTCTGGGGGGCCAGGGCCTCGCTGTCAAAATTCCGGTCACGGTTCATCCGGCTTTCGCGATGACTGTTAACCAAAACTTCCTGGCGATACGCTTCGCCATCCTTCTCGTCGTCCTCATCGTCCTCTTCATCGCCGTCTTCGTCATGTTTCTTCATGTTGGCGAAGCCTTCGTCTTTCAGGCGTGAGACGATGGTCTCGGTTTGCTGATGCGACAGGGTGATCGCATAAACGGATGTTGATTTATCAGACATGATGTCAGGTCTCCTATTTTCAGGTTCAGGGGGTGTTGAGACGTCCCATCCGGTCACTCAGGTCATCAAACACGGATTGATCGTCCGCCTTGTATTCGGGAAACCGGCTGATCTGATCTTTATTGTAGTCCAAAACCACTTTTTCTTCTTCTGTGTTCAGAGTCATCTCCTGCAGACCAAAGAGCGTGTTCCGTCCGCCAATTCCGAGGAATCCACCGGTAGAGACGACAACGCCGATCCCTTCCGAATTTTCGTGGTCGATGAGAACTTCATCCACCGAGCCGACGGATTCTCCCTCACGGTTTTCCACATTCATTCCGATAAGATCGGACAGTCCGAGACGGCGGCTCTGAGCCCGGACATTTTCATGCCGGTCCATGCGGCCGGAACGGTCCTGGTCCATTGAAGCGCGGGTTGAGCGCTCCTGGCTGTTCTGATTCCGGTCCATGCGGCCGGAGCGGTCATGATCCATCAGGGCTGTCTGGCCCAGGGGGCGGGCTCGGTCAATTCCCTCGGATTCGCCTGAGGCGTAACGCGGGGCGGTTTTGATCTGTTCCTTGGAAAGATCGGTCCGCATCTCCGTACGGTCGTTGTTGAAGCGGAGATCCTTCGGGGAAATGACGCTCTGACGCTGTCCCATTCCGAGGAATCCTCCGGTGGAGACGACGACGGCCAGCACTTCACCGCTTTGGAAATCAATAAAAATTTCATTGATATCGCCAACGTTGTCGTCTGCAACTGTGTTAATGTTCATGCCCAAAAGGTCTGAACCCTTCATTGCCTGACTGTGCGTCTGGCGGGCTGCGGAATGATCATCCGCATGGGCGGACCGTTGGTTCCGGGTCTGTTGATCCCGCGTTCGGGTGCCTCCGGGGGCCATTTCATTCGCGTTTAAGGAGCCGGCGAGCATGCTTGCCGCGGCAAAGGCGGTGAGAGGCAGGGATTGTATATATTTCTTCATAAGTAATCCATTCATTGCGTGTTGACAGGTTGTCAGGGTGTCCGGGTATCGGACATCTATTCAATTAGCACGCGTCGTGCCATGACGTTTTAAGATTCTATTATTAACTGCATTGCAGTCACTTACGTAAATAAATGGAAATGAGAATTTTTCTGGGAGGCCAAACGGCATCTGAAATTTCGGGCAGGATGCCCTGCGAAACACGGGAGCAATCGGGCACTCTGCATCTCTTGAAATCCGGGGACAAAAAAATCCGGATTGTTTCCAATCCGGACCGGGGGAATCGAAAAAAAGAAACCCTTTATGGGTTGGAATTTCCTGTCCGAAGGCCTCGGGCAATCAACAGACCCAGGCCAACCAGGCCCATCAGCTAAACGGTCCCGGGTTCCGGGATGGCGACCAGGTTGTTATCCAGCATGACGGCCCCATTCAGGGCGATGACCCGACCGTCCAACTGGGAGCCGGTTCCCAGGGTGTGGCTTTGGTCTGCAATGAGGGTCCCGCTAAACGCTGTGTTCGCGCCAAAGGTGGAGGAGGTGCCGATCCGCCAGAAAATATCGGTGTATGGGTTGGCATCGTTCAGGAGGACGATTGCGGAATTGGCGGCGGTGGTCAGCGTGGTTCCGATTTGAAAAACATAAAGTCCCGGGCCATCCAGCGTAAGCGTTCCGGTGAGCTGCGCGGTGCTGTCGAAATTATAGACACCGGCGGAGAGCGTGAGCGTTCCGAGATCCTGACCCGTCAGATCCTGGGTGGAGGTGAGGCCTGTCAATTGGTTGTAGGTGATCAGCGCATCGGCCTGAGCCTGCTGGGCCACAGCTCCGCCCTGGTACGATGTCCCGACGAACGTCCCCGGACCATCATTCTCATTCGTCCCGAAGAAGCCCGTAATGGCGGTCCCGGGATACACGCCAAGGTCACCCTGAAGCTGCGTACCCCCGGTGTTCGTCACGGTGGTGGCGCCCAAGACCGCAAATGTGCTTTCCGACCCCATAAAAATTTGGGCCGATACATGCCCGACGTGACTGAAAAAAACCAATAGAATTAAGGCGGGATATTTTATGTTCATCATTTTTCCTGTTTTGCTGGTGATGGCTTTGGGAGAATCGTTCTGTCCCACGCGGACGGTTTTATTATTCTTAGCACCTGATGTGCCACGTATTAAACAAAGGATGTTAAGCATTCCCCGGCAAGAACTTACAATCCGACAAAGCGGTTTCCCACCTCCTCGATCCGAAATCCGGGGTCAGCGTTTCGGGCAGAATGCCTGTCCTCAGCGGCCCTTGTCCATGCATTTTGCCTGCCCGGCGCCCGCGATGTCACGCCGGGAATTACCCTTGTAGGGATTCACCCCATGGTTCCCGGAGACGAAGTCCGCTAAACTCTGGCTTACAATGCGAATCCTCCTCTTAGACGACTGTCCGGATTTCCTCAGAGCCACCCGCGCCATTCTTGGCCGGATGGGCCACGAATGCCTCGCCCGGAACGAGTGCGCGGATGCCCTGGCGCTCCTGACCAGACAGACCTGCGACCTTCTCCTTCTGAATCTGCACTTGACCAGTCAACCGGACGGCGGCTTGGCCTTGATCCCCCGCTTTCTTGCCGCCGATAAACACCTGAAAGTCGTCGCCCTCAGTGAACAGTCCTCCGTACCCGCGGCCGTGAAAGCCCTGCAGGCCGGCGCATGCGATTTTCTGACAAAACCCCTGTCCAAGGAGCGTCTGGAAAGCTGCCTCGCCCGCTTCGAAAGCCAGGCTACCCCGGACAAGCCGGAGGAGATCCCGCAAAAAAAATCTCCGAAAATC
>PXDP01000096.1 GCA_003565035.1 PVC group bacterium
CTGTCTCCTTGCCTCTCCGCCGCCCCTCTCCTCCGCCTCAGGCTGAAAGCCTAAGCTCCCTTAAGAACGAACCCGCCGGGCATACACCAATTGCGGGATGCGCCCTTTACAAGAAAAAAAGGGAGGGGGGCTAGGATCCAGGTGAAAAAGTTGCGGAAAAGGAGGCGCATGACGAGATTGGAGTTCACGGGGCTGTTGTACAATCCGGTGGTTGAGGTGTGGACCGTCAGAATGATGAGGTGTAGCCCGACAGTCCCTGTCGGAGAAGGACGAGGATCAGCCAGTGGAACTGAAACGGTTGCCGGAGGGAGATGAATATCCAACATTCAACATCCAATGTCCAATTTTGAAGGGAGAAGGGGGCGGAGAGGCATCAGAAGGAAAACCACGGAGAACACGGAGGAGTCACGGAGGGCTGTGAGGCAGGGGCTTGGGTGCGTCGGGTGGGTTCGGCGAGCCCCAAAACAGCCCCCCCCGAAGAGCCGAACCCCACCCTGGAAACCTTCGGTGGAACTTAAACGGTTTCCGGAGGGAGATGCCGCATCCCGGGGTGAATTCCGGGGTTTACCACGCCAGGGGCGTGGCTCGCGGCATTCCCTCCCGTACGCAGGGTCTCCGTGCTTCTTCCTCCGTGTTCTCCAGCGAGCCTGCGAGCGGGTGGTTCATTCGATTGCGGATAAAGCCTGCTTTAGGATTACGAATACGAAGACCAAGCGGGAAAGCGGGATTTGCGGTTGAATTTTCACTTGCCAAGTCTCAAACACCTGCGTATAGACGGTGTTCATCGAAAGGGCGATTAGCTCAGTTGGTTAGAGCGCATGCTTGACATGCATGAGGTCACAGGTTCGAATCCTGTATCGCCCACCATCTTCTCTCCGTGTTTTTTGCGGATGTTGAGAAGTCTTTTGATTATGAATGGATTCTTTGCTTCGATCCTTTTAGATTTGTCGAGAACGCCGGGTGCGTTCCGATTTCCTGCGGCCTGATGTTTATGCTCATGCAATCCGCCGCCTCCCCGTTTTCTTTTTCCGTCGTTTGCCCCTTCCGGGTGGATGGCGGATGTATCCTGCCCACTGATTCCTAACCTCAACACGGAGTTTCTTATCGCCAACCGACCCAGAAATCGCAATCAACGGTTCAGCCGTGAACCGGAGATCCGCCACAATAAATTTATCCGCGCCCGTGAAGTGCGTCTGATTGGCCCTGACGGCAATCAGGTGGGGGTACTTGACACGCGCGACGCCATGAGAAAGGCCATGGAATACGGTCTGGATCTGGTGGAAATTTCGCCAAATGCCACGCCGCCGGTTTGCCGGATTATGGATTACGGTAAGCATAAATTCGAGCTGGACCGGAAAAAGAAAGAAGCCAAGAAAAAGCAGTCTGTGGTGAAGGTGAAAGAAGTGAAATTCCACGCGAATGTGGAAGAGCATGACTACCAGACCAAGATGCGGCATCTCCGTGATTTTATTGGTGACAACAACCGGGTGAAGTGCACCCTGTGGTTCCGCGGGCGTGAAAACACCCATACGGAGCTGGGTGTCCAGTTGTTTGAACGGATTATGGAGGAGGTGAAAGATATCGCCTTCGCCGAGCAACCCCCGAAACTGGCCGGCAAAAATTTGAGCATGCTGCTGAGTCCCGGCAAAAAGAAAAACTGATTCCATGCAAGATTCCCCCGTCGTTAAAGACGACCTCTACCGTATCCGGCACAGTCTGGCGCACGTGATGGCCCAGGCGCTTCTGGAAGTCCGTCCCGGCAGCAAGCTGGGCTTCGGGCCTCCGATTGACAATGGTTTCTATTACGATTTCATCCTCAGCGAGCCGCTGACCGAGGCGGATTTCAAGGACATCGAGAAGCGGATGCGGAAGATCATCAATCAGGATCAGGTCTTCGAGGAGGAGAATCTGTCCTATGAGGATGCCATGGCGCGTCTGGATGAGATGGGGGAGCCGTACAAGAAGGAGTATGCGCAGGAGTTGTTTGACAAAAAAGGGATTGAGACGCTGCGGTTTTACCGGAACGGTCCGTTTCTGGACATGTGCGAGGGTCCGCATGTGCCGAGCACCAAAGCGATTCCGGCGGACGGGTTCAAACTGCGTTCGACTGCCGGGGCGTATTGGCGCGGGGACAGCCGCAATGTGATGATGACCCGCATCTATGCCTGGGCGTATCCCTCCAAAGAGGAGCTTAAGACCGCAATTCAGATGCACGAAGAGGCGCTGAAGCGTGATCATAAAAAGCTGGGTAAAGAGCTGGGTATTTTCCGGATTGACGAGCAGGTGGGCAAAGGGCTGCCGCTTTGGCTGCCGAACGGGACCGTGATCCGTGATCAGCTGCAGCGCTATGTGGAGGAACTGGAGTTCCGCGCGGACTACAAACGGGTGACGACGCCGCTGCTGGCGAAAACCAGTCTGTACCACACGACCGGACATCTGCCTTATTACAAAGAGGGGATGTTCCCGTTCATGGAGATTAAAGAGACCTCCCGGGAAGGCGGCGAAGTGGTGGAGGAGTATGTGCTCAAGCCGATGAACTGCCCGCATCATCATTTGATTTTCGCCTCGGAAAAACGGAGTTACCGGGATTTGCCGCTGCGACTGGCTGAGTACGGGATCTGCCACCGCTACGAGGATTCGGGGTCGTTGTCGGGGCTGCTGCGGGTTCGGGCGATGTGCATGAACGATGCGCACATTTACTGCACCGAAGCGCAGATTGAAGCCGAATTTCTGGCGGTGATGGACATGCACAAAACGCTGTACGACAAGCTGGGCATTCAAAATTATCATATGCGGCTTTCGACCTGGGATCCGGAGGATCCCAAAGGCAAGCAGAAGTATGTGGACAATCCGGCCGCCTGGGAGCGGACGCAGGATCTGGTGCGCGCGGCCATGGTGAAGTCCGGTCTGCCGTTCAAGGAAGTGAAGGGGGAGGCGGCGTTTTACGGTCCCAAAATCGATTTTCAGTTCCGGAGTGTGACCGGCCGGGAGGAAACGGCGTCCACCAATCAGCTCGATTTCGCGGTGCCGCCCCGCATGAATCTGGTGTACACCGATAAAGACAATTCGGAGCGTCATCCTTATATTATCCACCGGGCTCCGGCTGGCACCCACGAGCGCTTTGTGGCTTTTCTGATTGAGCATTTTGGCGGGGCGTTTCCGACCTGGCTGGCGCCTCTGCAGGTGCGGGTGATTACGGTCAGCGATGAATTCCGCGACTATGCCGACCGGCTTGTGGCTGACCTGCGCGATTCGCTGGTCCGGGCGGAAGTGGATCCGGCACATGACACCATGGGCAAGAAGATCCGGAATGCGGCCAAAGCCAAAATTCCCAATGTGCTGGTGATCGGCGAAAAAGAGCAGACCGATGGCACGGTCACCTGGCGCCGCTACGGGGTGGAAGAGCAGCAGACGCTGCCGGCGGAGGCGTTTAAATCGGAAATTCTGCGCCGAATCCAAGAACGTGAACTGGATGCCGCACGGGTTTTTGGGTGAGGGTTTCTTAAACCTGAATCCGTGAGATCTTTGCTTTGAATCCGCGCAATCTCCCTCTTGATCTTTTGGGCTACAAGGAATTGCCGGAAACACTCAACAGACCGCAAGGGTATGCCTCGGTTCCCGGCAATCCCTTTCGCTCCATGATCTTACACGCCTTTTTTGCAAATAGCTCACGGATTCGGGTTGAGACAAAATTGTATTATTCTTCAAAAATTTAATACAATAATGTTTCTTTTAGGGTTGGGCTGCTTCCTGCAACCAAAAAAAATCTTGTAGAAAAGCGGGTTCGGGTGTATTCATACCTGCCCCAATTTCACTGAAAAACGCCTTGGTTTTTCCTATACGTTTTCAACCCGCTTTTTCGGAGGTGCTGACAGGTGTCAGAGAATCCGTTGAAGTCATTTTTAGGACACTTTATGGAAGCATTACACCGCCCCGCCGGATTTCCCGAACCCCAGGGTCTCTATGATCCTTCACAGGAGCGCGACGCCTGTGGCGTTGGCTTTATCTGCAATATGAACGGGAAAACCTCGCACAGTATTGTCCATCAGGCGATGGAAATTCTGGTGCGGCTGACCCATCGCGGTGCGGAAAGCGCGGACAACCGGACCGGGGACGGTGCCGGGATTCTGATTCAGACCCCGGACCGCTTTTTCCGCCGGGTGGCGAAAGAGCTGGGCATTGCGTTGCCCGCCAAAGGCGATTACGGAACCGGTCTGGTGTTTCTGCCGAAAGATGAGGCGGACCGCAAACGGATCAAAGCCAAATTTGAGGAAGAAGTTGCCGCGAATGGCCAGGCGTTTCTGGGTTGGCGCACGGTTCCGGTGAACCGGGACGTGCTGGGCGAAATCGCCGCGAAATCGGAGCCGGAAATCGAGCAGATTTTCATTGGCCGCGGCAAAGGGACCGAGGGCCACCGGGCGTTCGAGCGCGAGCTGTTCATCATCCGCAAGAGTGTCGAACAGTTTGTGGCCAATGACACAAAAATCAAAGACAAAATCACGTTCTACGTGCCCACGCTGTCTTCACAGACGATCATTTACAAAGGCCTGCTGAAGCCCGAGGATTTTGAATCCTATTATGTGGACCTGCTGGAGAAAGATCTCGAAACCTGTCTGGCCCTGGTGCATCAGCGGTTCTCGACCAATACCTTCCCGGCCTGGCGGCTGGCGCAGCCGTTCCGGCTGCTGTGCCACAATGGGGAAATCAATACGGTGCGCGGCAATGCGAACTGGATGAATGCCCGGCAGTATCAGTTCAAGAATGAAGCCTTCGGGGACCGGATCACCAAGCTGTATCCGATCTGCACCCCCGGGAACAGTGACTCGGCGACCCTGGACAACACCCTGGAGCTGCTCTACCACACCGGGCGGGATCTGCCGCATGCGATGATGATGATGGTGCCGGAGGCCTGGCAGAATCACAAAACCATGCAGGACGAGAAAAAAGCGTTCTACGAATATCATTCCTGCATGATGGAGCCCTGGGACGGTCCGGCGCTCATGCCCTTCAGTGACGGCACCTTTGTGGGGGCGATTCTGGACCGGAACGGTCTGCGGCCGGCCCGCTATCTGGTGACCTCCGACGACCAGGTCGTGATGGCCTCGGAAACCGGGGTGGTGGATATCGATCCTGCCAAAATCATCAAAAAAGGCCGTCTGGAGCCCGGCCGAATGTTCCTGATCAACCTGGAGGAAGGGCGCATTGTCCAGGATGCGGAGATCAAGCAGAAGATTGCCAACCGTAGCCCCTACCGCGCCTGGCTGGATCAGCACATGATGAGCATCCACGATCTGCCGCCTCAGGTGGATCCGGTGCCGATCCGCGGAGAAAAACTGCTGAAAGCCCAGCAACTGTTCGGGTACACGCTCGAGGATTTGCGGGTGGTGCTTCGCCCGATGTACGAAAAAGGCGTGGAAGCGCTCGGCTCCATGGGTGTGGATATTCCGCTGGCGGTCCTCAGCGACCGATCC
>PXDP01000091.1 GCA_003565035.1 PVC group bacterium
CAAGGGTAAGCCCACAGAAAACAGACTTTTGGAATAAAAATACCTGTTATTTAAAAAGCAAAACATCCCACATCCATGTCGCGAATTCCACGCTCGGATCATGAACGTTTCAGCAGCACGTCCTTCTCGTAGGCATTCATGGCTTTCAGCCACTCGGCCCCCACCGGCACACTCGCCTGCTCACACAGCATGTCCCAAACCGCGCCGAAGGGCATGGATTTGAATTCCTCCATCAGTGCCAAACGCTCCGTGTTACGCCCCTGCACCTCTAAATCCTGGAGCAGGTTCGTCGGATCCAGACGGGCATACAGCATCGCCTTGCGGGCCGCGCGGGTTCCGATTACGTAAGCGCCAATCCGGTTGATCGACGCGTCAAAAAAGTCCAGCGCCAGCCTTACCCGGTCCCAGACCCCGCCCCGCTGAATTTCCAGAAACACGTTTTTCAAATCATCATTGAACAGCACCACATGATCCGAATCCCAGCGGACAGGACGGCTCACATGCAGCAGGAGCGAATCCATAAACTGCAAATGACTGGAAATTTTCCCGTGAATCGTTTCGGTCGGATGATAATGCCCCATGTCCATGCACAGACCGATCTTACGACTCAGCGCATAATCCGCACAAAACTCCGCCGAACTCACCACATACTCCTCCGAGCCAATGCCGAAGAGTTTGCTTTCCAGATAATCCAGACACAGCGTGCGGTCCACCGAATCGTCGGCAAAAATTTCATCGTAGGATGCGGCCATGCGCGCGCGGGGACCAAAGCGGTCCGCCGGAATATCCTTGGCCCCGTCCGGCGTCCACCAGTTCAGCACGCAGGGGGAACCCTGCGCACGCCCCATTGCCTCGGCAATTTTCCGGCAGGCCTTGCCATGCCGAATCCAGAAGGCCCGCACCGCCTCATCCGGATGTGACAGCGTAAACCCGTCCTCGGCCTTCGGATGCGCAAAAAAGGTCGGATTAAAATCCAGGGAAATCCCCTGCGCCTTCGCCCAATCCATCCAGCCCTGAAAGCCGGAAACCTCCACCTCATCCCGGTCCACAAAGTGATCCGTTTCCATATAGCTCGCATGAACATTCACTCGCTGCGCTCCCGGAATCAGCGACATCGCTTTCGTCAGATCCGCCCGGGCTTCCTCCCCGTTCCGGGCCCGCCCCGGATAATTGCCCGTGGCCAGAATCCCGCCCCCCGACAAGCCCTCCGGCTTTGTCTCAAAGCCCGCCACGTCATCCGCCTGCCAGCAATGCAGCGAAATCGGCTGCTTCAGCACCGCCTCCACCGCCGCATCCACATCCACACCGAACGCCGCATACCCCGCCTTGGCCACTTCATACAGTTTATCACGATTCATCATAGGTCTCCTGGTTAAGATTTTCAGAAGAATACTGAATTTCGCGCCGCATCACCTTGACCATTCCGACAAAAATCAGCACAATCACGACATGACGTATGCCTCTGAAAAAAAGCCCTCCCTGCTCTCTAAAGAAACCTGGCTGGAAGATCCCGACCTGCCTCTCTGGGCCAATCTCCGCGACCCCCAGCCCGCGTTTCCCCTCCATGCCCACGAATTCAGCGAACTGGTCATCATCCTACAAGGCACCGCCCTCCACTGCGTGCACACCGCGCCGGATGCCTCCCCGCAGACCTTTCCCGTGAAACGCGGCGACACCTTTGTGATTCCCCCCGGCACCCGCCACCAATACCGCGAACTGCACAACCTCGTCCTCGCCAACCTGCTCTTCGATCCCGCCCCCCTCCGCATGCATGAATGGGATATCCGCGCCCTGCCCGGCTATCACGTGCTTTTTGCCCTGGAGCCCGCCTATCGTCAGCAACATCAGTTCCGCAGCCGCCTTCAGCTCAGCGATGATGACCTCACCGCTCTGCAGCCCCTGATTGAAGCTCTCATCCGCGAACTCCACACCCGCCCCCCCGGCCACCGCGTGCTGGCCACCGGACTCTTCATGCAGATCGTCGTCCAGCTCTCCCGCCTGTACACCCCCCGTCCCGGCACCGAATCCATGGACCTCCTCCGCATCGGCGATGCCATCGCCCACCTCGAAACCCGATACGCCGACCCCGTCACCCTCCAGGAACTCGCCCGCAAGGCCTGCCTCTCCCCCCGTCAGTTTCAGCGCATCTTCCACGCCAGCATGGGCCGCTCCCCCATCGATCACCTCCTCCACATCCGCCTCCGCCGCGCCCGCGAACTCCTCCGCACCACCTCAAAACCCATCACCGAAATCGCCTACGAGTGCGGATTTTCCGACAGCAACTACTTCACCCGCGTCTTCCGCAAGCGGTACCAACAAACCCCCAGCGCCTACCGCAAGGGGTAAATGGCATCTTTCATTGACTCTCTTTCCTCAGAGAATATAAGAACAAGCCTTTAGATTGACCCCCATCCCCGCGAGAGTTCCTATGCCCTACCCCTTTTCCGACATCGAGCCCAAATGGCAAGCCTACTGGCAGCAGCACCAGACCTTCCGCACCCCGGACGACGTGGACACCACCCGGCCCAAATACTACGTGCTCGACATGTTCCCCTATCCCTCCGGTTCCGGACTGCACGTCGGCCATCCCGAAGGCTACACCGCCACCGACATCACCGCCCGCTACAAGCGCATGAAGGGGTTCAATGTGCTCCATCCCATGGGCTGGGACGCCTTCGGCCTTCCCGCCGAACAGTACGCCCTCCAGACCGGAACCCACCCGGCCGTCACCACCGAAAAAAACATCAACCGCTTCCGCGAACAGCTCCAGTCCCTCGGCTTCTCCTACGACTGGCAGCGCGAAGTCGCCACCACCGATCCCGCCTACTTCAAATGGACCCAGTGGATCTTCCTCAAACTCTTTGAACGCGGCCTCGCCTACGAAGCCGAAGCCCCCGTCAATTGGTGCCCCGCCCTCGGCACCGTGCTCGCCAACGAGGAAGTCATCAACGGACGCTCCGAACGGGGTGATCATCCCATCGTCCGCAAACCCATGCGTCAGTGGATGCTCAAAATCACCGCCTACGCCGAACGTCTGCTGGCCGACCTCGACGACCTCGACTGGCCAGAAAGCATCAAAGAAATGCAGCGCAACTGGATCGGCAAATCCGAAGGGGCCGAAGTCGATTTTGCCCTCGACGGACTCGAGGCCACCCTGCGCGTGTACACCACCCGCCCCGACACCCTCTTCGGCGCAACCTACATGGTCGTCTCCCCCGAACATCCGCTGCTGGATCAGCTCGTCACCGACGAAACCCGCCCCGCCGTTCAGGACTACCGCGCCAAGGCCGCGATGAAGTCCGACCTCGAACGCACCGAACTCGCCAAAACCAAATCCGGCGTCTTCACCGGCAGCTACGCGGTCAATCCCGTCAACGGCGAAAAGATCCCCGTCTGGACCTCCGACTACGTGCTCATTTCCTACGGCACCGGCGCGATCATGGCCGTTCCCGGTCACGACGACCGCGACTACGCCTTCGCCAACGCCTTCGATCTCCCCATCCGCGAAGTCATCTCCGGCGGCGACCTCTCCAAAGAAGCCTTCACCGGCAATGGCGTGCTCGTTAATTCCGCCAACGACGACATTTCCCTCAACGGCCTCGAAGTCACCGAATCCAAGGCCAAAATCACCGCCTGGCTCGAAAGCAAAGGCCTCGGACAGGGCAAAGTGAACTACAAACTCCGCGACTGGCTCTTCAGCCGGCAGCGCTACTGGGGCGAACCCTTCCCGCTCCTGCATCTCGACGACGGAACGGTTGCGCCGGTTCCCCTCGACGAACTCCCGCTCATGCCTCCCGCCGTGGACGAATATAAACCCAGTCCCGACGGCGATCCGCCCTTCGCCCGAAATCCCGAATGGCTCAACACCACCGACCCCGCCACCGGACGTCCCGCCCGCCGCGAAACCAACACCATGCCCCAGTGGGCCGGCAGCTGCTGGTACTTCCTCCGCTACATCGACCCCCAAAACGATCAGGCCCTCATCGATCCCGAAAAAGAAAAGTACTGGATGCCCGTCGACCTCTATGTTGGCGGCGCCGAGCACGCGGTTCTCCACCTGCTCTACGCCCGCTTCTGGCACAAAGTTCTCTACGACTGCGGAGTCGTCCACTGTAAAGAACCCTTCCACCGCCTCGTCAACCAGGGCATGATCCTCGGCGAAGTCGAATACACCCTCTTCCGAAATACCGACGGCACGCCCGTCAGTGCCTCCGAGATCCGCGACGAGCATGACTTCACCTCAGAACGCCTTCCCGAAAGCGAAGCGGTCAAAAAAGGCGACAGCTTTGTCTGGAAACAGGATCCCGCCATCCAGCTCCGCGCCAAGGCCAACAAGATGTCCAAATCCCGCGGCAACGTCATCAACCCCGATGATGTCGTCAAACAGTACGGAGCTGATTCCCTGCGCCTCTACGAAATGTTCATGGGCCCGCTCGAACAGGTCAAACCCTGGTCCATGAAAGGCGTGGAGGGTGTCTACCGCTTCCTCAACAAAGTCTGGCGACTCTTCGAACTCCCGCTCACCGACACCTCCTGCGACAAAGAGCAAAAACGCCTGGTGCACGGCCTCATCAAAAAAGTCGGCGAAGATATCGAAGGCATGCGCTACAACACCGCCATCGCCGCGATGATGGAATTCGTCAACGCCGCCGGAAAATGGAGCGAACTCCCCCGCGAAGCCGCCGAACCCTTCGTGCTGCTGCTCAGCCCCTTCGCGCCTCACATGGGTGAAGAACTCTGGGAAAAACTCGGTCATGCCGAAAGCCTGGCCCACACCCCCTGGCCCGACTACGACGAAGAGGCCCTCACGCTCGACAGCGTGGAGATCCTCGTGCAGATCACCGGCAAACCCTGCGCCCGCCTGGATGTCCCCTCCACCGCCACCGCCGACGAACTCATCAACCTCGCCAAAGCCCACCCCGACGTCGCCGCCGCCCTCACCGGCAAAACCATCCGCAAAGAAATTGCCGTTCCCGGCCGCCTCGTCAATATCGTCGCCACCTGATCCCAGAAAAAAGGACCGCCAATCGCCCGATTGGCAGCGGTGGATATGCGGAGCACCAATCGCCGAATGACGTCGCAGATTCAAATGTGTCAGAGGATTTAATTCCGTTTGAAAATCGGGGGTGCTGGTCATTGCGGTCCGACCTTGGTCGGGATCCCGCGACCATGTCATTCCACGAAACCGTTGCCCGCCCAGACACCGCGCGCCGGGCTTATCCCAGACGGGGGCAACGAAGGTAGCCTGGGCAAAGGAGGAACGACTTCAGCCCTCTGGAAATTCAGGAAATGGGTATGTGCGCCCCAGAACTCAATTTGCTCAATTTGCTCGATATTTCACCCGAAATTTATCGAAAATTCAAATGTGTCAAGAAACAAGATCTCAACATCTTTACGGTGACGAGCCCGCCATCCCGCTTGCCGGGGTGGAGGCAACGGTCAACACATTACGGCCTATCCCATC
>PXDP01000321.1 GCA_003565035.1 PVC group bacterium
GCCACTACACCGGCATTCTGCTGCTGCACGCCATGGCCCGCAACGCCTTGCGGGGCGGAAGCCCGGGGCTGGATGAGGTTCAGGCTCTGCTCGGTCCCTTTGTGGCCGGGGAGAAGGCGTTCAACTGCAATTTCCCCAATTACCGCTGCGGCGGTAACGCCACCGCCTACCTCCTGCACGAAGGCCGGCTGCCGGAGGCCGCCGAAGCCGCCCGCCACTATGCAGAGGAGATCCTGAACGACGCACCGCGGGACAGCAACGATATCCTTTGTTACCCTCATAACCCCGCCCAGCATAAAATATGGATCGATGTCGCCTTCGCCGTCTCACCCTTCCTGCTCTACTCCGGACGGGCGCTCTGCGAGAATCGTTACGTGGAGGAGGGGGTTCAGCAGACCGTGAAGATGGTCCGGCTGCTACGGGACCCGGAGAATGGACTCCTCAATCAGGCGATCAACATCCGCGGCCCCGGCCACCGGTCACAGGACCATTGGAGCCGCGGCAACGGATGGGGCATTTTTGCGCTGGCAGAGTTGGTTCAGGGTCTTCCGGACAGTCATTCCCGCCGCGCGGAAACCGAACAGCTCTTCCTTGAACTGCTGGAGGCCTGTCTGGCGTTCCAGGATGAAGACGGCATGTGGCATCAGGAAATCACCCGCATGGACTCCTATGTGGAGACCAGCGGCACCGGACTCATCCTCTACGCCCTGGGCGTGGGGCTGGAGCGGGGACTGGTACCGGAGACGCACCGCGCCGCCTTTATAAAGGGATTGCGCGGCTTTCTGAGCTACATCGCCCTCGACGGCTCGGTGCACCATACCTGCGTCGGCTGCCTTTGCCCAGGGGAGGGTACCCTCGAGGACTATATGGCCCACCCCCACCGCGTCAACGATGCCCACAGCTTCGGTCCCATGGTTCTTGCCTTTGACCAGGCTGTACGCCTGGGGTTTTCCGAAATTGACCCCACCCCCTGAAAGGACCCTGAACCATGATGAAACTTGAAGACCTCGAAAACGACCGGGAAATCAACGCGCATTCCGCGCTGCCGGTTGCCGCGCAGGGGATTTGCGACCGCTATGAGGCAATCTTCACGGCCGCCGTGAACGACGCCCTGCGCGAGCGCAAGCTGCTCAATCAGACCCTGCCCAACGGCATTATGCCCCTGCGCGACAATATGAAGGCGGCGGGCTTCGCGTTCACCATCAAGGGCGCGAAAAACCTGACCCTCAAGAACGAGATGGCGGAACGGGCCAAAATGCTCGACGCGATCACGGAGAATTCCTTTGTTGTCTGGGACACCTCGCTGGACCGCGAATCGGCCCACTGGGGCGAGTGCATGACCATGGCCGCGCAGCGCAAGCAGTGCCGCGGCGCGGCGGTGGACGGCGGCGTGCGCGACACCGACCGGGTGCTGGAACTGGGCTTTCCACTTTGGATTCGCTACCGCAGCTCCAACGGCATGCTCGGACGCTTCCGGATCAGCGGCTGGCAGACCCCCATTCTCATGGGCAATGTCGTCGTCAATCCCGGCGACCTGATTTTCGCCGACATTGACGGAGCCCTCTGCGTGCCGCGCGAAGTCTGCGTGCCCGTGCTGGAGCGCGCCGAGGAAATCGCCAACGGCGAATCCGAGCTGAAGAGCTGGATCAACCAGGGCATGTCCGCCGTCGAAATCGTCGCCCGCGGCGGGTATTTTTAACCTCTGACCCTCTGACCTCTTATGCCAGACCCTTCTTAATCGTAATCCTAATCGTATTCGTAATCGGATAATCCTTTCGATTACGATTACGAGCACGATTACGATTACGAGCCACCTTCTGACCTCTAACCCCTGACCTCATTATGCAAAACCTCAAAGACAAACACATTCTCATTCTCGGAGCCGCCGGCGGATTTGGCCGCGCGGTCGTGGAAAAAATCGCGCCGTCCGGCGCCCGGCTGACGCTGGGAGATCTGGACACCGCCGCCCTGGAACCTGTCGCCGCCCGCGCGGCGGAGCTGGGAGCCCCGGACGTGAAAACCGGAACCCTCAACGTGACCGACGAGTCGGACGTCGCCGCATTTTTCGAGCAGGTGAAAGCGGGCGGACATCCTGCCGACATGCTGCTTTATCTGCCGGGCATGTCGATCGCCTCGCCGGTGACCGCCATGGCGGAGGCCGACTACGACCGCATCGTGGATGTGAACCTCAAGGGCCTTTTCCTGGCCGCGAAATATTTCCTGCCGCTTACGGTGCCGGAGCGCAATCCGCTTTTCGCCTTCATCAGTTCGCAGGCGGCCACCCGGGCCAATCCCAACGCGCCGGTGTACTGCGCGGCCAAGGCGGCGGTGTCCATGTTCGGTCAGGGGCTCGCCCTGCAGGCCATGCAGAACAACGTTCGCGTCACCGCCTTCAAACCCGGTCCGGTGGACACGCAGGGCTTCTGGGGCAACCGTCCGGTTCCCCGCGAAAAATTCCTCCAGGCCGCGGATGTGGCCGAGGTGATCGCCTTCACCCTTTCGCTTCCCCCGCATGTGGTGATGCACGAGGTGAGCTTCGAGTCCTTTGACTTTTTCAAGAAATAACATCCCATCGGAGACGACATGAGCATACTGCAAGCATTTGATTTAAGCGGGAAAACCGCGCTGGTGACCGGCTGCAAGCGCGGCATCGGCAAGGCCATGGCCCTGGGCCTGGCGGAGGCCGGCGCCGACATCATCGGCGTGAGCGCGTCCCTGGAATCCGACGGCGGCGCCGTCGGCCGCGAGGTCGCCGCCCTCGGACGGACGTTCACCGGCTATGCCTGTGATTTTTCCGACCGCACGGCCCTGTACGGTTTCATCGAAGCGGTGAAGGCCGCGCATCCGCGCATCGACATCCTCGTGAACAACGCCGGGACCATCCTGCGCAAACCCGCCGCCGAGCATCCTGACGAATACTGGGACAAGGTGATGGAGGTGAATCTGTCCGCGCAGTTCATTCTCAGCCGCGAGATTGGCAAAGAGATGGTGGCCCGCAAAGCCGGGAAGATCATCTTCACCGCCAGTCTGCTCACCTACCAGGGCGGGATCACCGTTCCCGGCTACGCCGCCAGCAAGGGCGGCATCGGGCAACTGGTGATGGCGCTGGCCAACGAGTGGGCGGGGCAGGGGGTGAATGTCAACGGCATCGCCCCGGGATACATTGCCACCGACAACACGCAGGCGCTGCAGGATGATCCGGAGCGCAGCAAAGCCATTCTCGGCCGCATTCCTGCCGGACGGTGGGGCACCCCGGAGGACTTCAAGGGGGTCACGGTGTTTCTGGCCTCCGAGGCCTCTTCCTATGTCAACGGAGCCGTCTACCTCGTGGACGGGGGATGGATGGGACGATGAAGGCGAGTTACTACGAAGGAAACCGGGTTCTGAGCGTGAAAGAAACCGCCCGTCCGGAGCCGGGACCCGGCGAGGTGCTGCTGGATGTCGCGTATTGCGGCATTTGCGGCACGGATGTGCATATCTACCACGGGGCGATGGATCAGCGGGTGGCCATGCCCCAGACCATCGGCCACGAGGCCTCCGGGGTTGTGGCCGGGGTCGGTCCCGGGGTCACCGAATGGAAAGCCGGCGACAAGGTGGTGGTGCGTCCGCTGGACAACCGCGGGGAAACCGCGGCGGACCGAGGCCACAGCCACGTGTGCGCCAAACTGAAATTCATCGGCATCGATTCGCCGGGCGGGTTCCAGGAGTCCTGGATCGTCCCCGCCTTCACGCTGCACAAAGCGCCGGAGGGGCTGGATCTGAAAACCGCCGCGCTTGCGGAGCCGCTGGCGGTGGCCTGCCACGATGTGCGCATGGGTGAGGTCACGGAGGGCGAACTCGCGGTGGTCATCGGCGGCGGTCCCATCGGCATGCTCGTGGCCATGGTCGCGCAGGCGGCCGGGGCTCGGGTGATTCTCTCCGAAGTCAATCCAAGCCGCCTCGCCTTTGCGCGGGACATCGGCATCGAGGCTGTTAACCCGCTGGAAACCGATCTGCCCGCGCTATGCCGTGAAAAAAGCGGCGGCAGCGGCGCGGACATCGTCTTCGAAGTCTCCGGCGCCAAGGCGGCGGCGCTGGGCATGACCGATCTGCTGGCGATCCGCGGGCGCATCGTGGTCGTGGCCATTTACCCCAAGCCGGTCGAACTCAATCTCTTCCATTTCTTCTGGAAGGAGCTGAAACTGATCGGCGCCCGCGTGTACGAACCGGCGGATTACGAACAGGCACTTGAACTCATGGCGGCCAGGATCCTGCCGCTGGAGAAGATGATTTCGGCGGTCTATCCGCTGGAGCGCATCGCCGAGGCCTTCGCCGCCCTGGATGCGAATCCCGAAGGCATGAAAACCCTTATCCAGTGTGGAGGCAAATGAAATCCCTATGAAACCCAAAATTCTTTTCGCCTGCAAAATCGCCGATCCCTCCGCCCGCGCCCGGCTGGAAGCGGTTTGCGATCTCACCGAGGCCGAAACGGCCGACCCCGCGGAACTCGCGCGGCACGTTCCGGCCTTTGACGGAATCATCGTTCCCTTCACCTCGGAGCCGCTAATCACCCGGGAGGTGATGGATGCCGCGCCGAATCTGCGCCTGGTCGGCACCACCTACGGCGGGGTGCGGCAGAATGTCGATGATCTGTACGCCCTGGAGAAAGGACTCACGGTGATCCACACCGGCGCGTCGCGGGTCCGGCCCATGGCCGAATACACGCTGGCGCTGATCCTGTCCTCGCTGATGCAGACCCACAATTATCATCACTACATGCGGGGCGAGGATCCGTGGCCCCGAACCCGCTTTCCGCGCACGCGGATGCTGCGCGGACGTTCGGCGGGCGTGATCGGTTATGGCCGGATCGGCCAGGGGATTGTGGAGATGCTCCGCAGCTTCACCGACGACCTCTCGGTGCAGTCCAATCATCTCACGGAGGCCGAGGCCGGTGCCGCCGGGCTGAAGAAACGGGAGCTGGATGACATCTTCCGCGCGTGCGAGGTCATTGTGCTGGCCGGCGGCTACTATCCCGCCACCCATCACATGATCCGGCGCAGGCATTTCGATCTCATGCGGGAAGATGCGCTGTTTGTGAACATCGCCCGCGGCAAGATGGTCCACGAAGCCGAGATGGCCGCCGCCGTGCGGGAGCGTCCCATCTATCTGGCGCTCGATGTTTTCGAGGAGGAGCCCCTGCCGTCCGACAATCCGCTGCGGGAAAGCGACCGGGTGCTCATGACCCCGCACCGCGCCAACAATCCCATCGAGTTTGAACAGCGTTGGCAGACCCTCGCCGATGAAATCGAGGCCTTCTGCGCCGGGCAAACCCCGGAATCCGCGCTGACCCCCGAACGCGCGGCGGTGATGAGCGAATCGTGAGGCCGAATCCATTATGAAGCAGATTCAGCCAAGACCCTTCCCCATCGCCAACCGCTGGGTTGTCCACAGTTACTACACCCTTTGCCCCTACGCGCCGGACGGC
>PXDP01000107.1 GCA_003565035.1 PVC group bacterium
CGTCCCCACACGCCCTCATTCGGACGCGACCGCGTACGCGCAAACCGTCTCCCGACGCACTGCGGAGCAGGCCTTGACTATGCTCTGGAGCCGTAACGGTCTGCTTCCGCTGCGGCCCGCCGCACACAAGCGCATCCTGCTCATCGCCACCACGCCTTTCGATAAAGCCGCCGATCGATTCCTTCTCCTGGCCAATGAACTTGGCGCGCGCGGCTTCGAGGTTGACCTGGTCCGCCACATCAGCCCCGAGGAGTTGGAACAGCGCGAGCCCGACTTTGATCTGCTACTTTATTGCGTGGAGCGCCAGTTCCACCGTCCGCTTGGGACCATGGATCTTTTTGGCGAGGATGCCCGCAATCTCTGGGCAGCCACCATGTTCGGACGCGAAAAAACCATTGCCATCGGCTTTGGCTCGCCGTATTTGGTGCCTTGGTATTTTGAAACCGCCGCCGCCGCCCTCAACGCTTATTCCTCCGTGCCCGACTGTCAGATCGCGGCCGCGAAGGCCCTCTGCGGAGAGTGGGTCTGCACCGGCACCATGCCCGTGGCCTGGGAAGGCCGCCATTCCATCACGCTTCCCGTCTGACTTCAAAACGCATGAAATCCTTTCTCATTCCCCTCATCCTTCTTCTTGGAGTTCCCGCCATGACTTCAGCGGCTCCCACACCCCCCGCCGAGATGCTGGCCAGCCACCAGCGCCAATCCGCCAACCTCCTCAACGCCGAAAACAACCTCACCGGCGAGCTTTTCGCCTGGCAGGCGAACTACAACGCGGAAGCATTTCAGGACACCTACCTGCAAACTCGTGACCCGGAATATCTCCGCGCCGCGCAGATCCTCTTCGACGGCTGGATGTCCCGGCTGTTCACCGACCCCGAAGACGGTTTCCGCGGCTGGGTGGGGCCCTACATCTACGACAACCGCTTCATCACCGAAGCGCTGGTGAGTGACGCGATTCTCACCCGCCACCTGCTGCGCTTCGCCCGACTGGTACTGGTGGACGAGCCCGCCCTCGCGGAGGAATTCGGAGAGGCTGCCCGCCGCTATGCGGCCTTTGCCCGCCGTGACATCGTCGGCAAATGGGTGGAACGCGGAACCTGGCACCTGGACGGTCCCTACGGCTTTTTTGTCACCTGGCCCATGATGTTCACCCCGGATAACCTCGAAGAACGCCAACCTGCGGACGCCGAGCACGCCCGTCTTGGCTACCAGTTCAACAAGCAAACCCTCATGGGCGAGGTGGCCCTGCTGCTGTGGCAGATCGATGGCGACAAGGCGATGCGTGACATCGCTCTCCGCATCGCCCGCCTCTGGAAAAGCCGTCTTAATCTCTTCGACGGACACTACACGTGGAATTACTGGGAGCCGGTCTACGCGGGCGACATCTGGTCCGTGGAGGACAACCGCCTCTCCCACTGGATCGGCACCCATCCCCACCGCCACTATCAGTTCATCGAAGTCCGCTTCGCGGTGGCCTGTTATGCCGAAGGCCTGGTGTTCGACGAGACCGACATCCAGCGCCTGGTCCGCACCCACGATGAGGCCATGTGGAACGGCGACCTGGAAAACCCCGACTGGCTCAACTCCGACAACGCCGTCATCCGCGCTGCCACCGGCACCTACACCCCGCCGGTTCCGCCCGCAGGCCGGGAGAATTTCTACCGTGCCCACGCCTGGACCCCGCTCGCGCCCTGGTCCGAACCCCTCCGCCGCATCAGCGGCCTGGAGGCAGAGCCACCCGTGCTGCCCGCAGAGCGCGAATTGTTTCATTTCCCTTTTGCGGAGGCCCGCCATCTGCGGGTGGCCACGGTGATTCCCAGGCAAGTCATCCAGGGTCAACCCTTTCACACTATCGGCGGACTTCGCGGCGCGGGGCACATCCGCGTCGAACTGCTTCAGGAACCGGGAAACCACGTCCTCCGCGAGTTGAATGAGGGCCCCGTCGGCCACCATTGGTTGCAGGTGGAGCGCTTCGACACCACAGACTGGGCCCCGGGCACCTACCGGATCCGCTGGACCCACGGCAAAGAATTCCGCGAGGATAGGATTGAAATCCTCGCCCCCGCCGAAGACGAGGGGGAGGACGTGGAGAAGTTGCCTGGAATCCTGGACACCCCGGCCGCCACATGATTGCTTCCGGACCCCAGCGAATTACCGTTGCGCCCCTCAGGACACTCGCCTGGGTCTGGATGCTCGCCGGGACGGTTTTCGCCATGGGCCCGCATGAACACACCGTGTCCACCTCCCTGGGCCACGTCGCGTTCTCCTGGCGACTCCGCTCCCACACCCCTGTCCTGCAAACGGGCGTTTTCGTGGACGGCCAACCCTGGATTGTCGCCCCGCCCGACGGGCTCTGGCTTGTTTCCGCCACCCCCTACCGCCAGACCCTCACCGTACAGGACCGAAGCGGCAGCGAGATCGTCGCCGAAGTTGATATGACCGTAATCAATCCACCGGCAGGGGATGTGTATGAACGCCTGGACTTCGATCCCAAACCCCGTCTGGCTCCCCTCGGCAACGCGTTCGGCTGGGACAGCCGGGGCGCCATCCGTTACGGCACCGGTCGCAGATATAATCCGGCCCTTCCCTGGGACCGCTTCACCGCCGCCCGGCTTTACCCCGGGGATGTCGTCACCACCGCCCGCTCCTTTCGCGACCTCGCTTTTCAGGTCAATGGGCAAACCCAATACCGGGAAAGCGTGCTGGTGGCGTTGGCCGTGCTCACGGTGCTGGGCGCGCCTCCGCCCGCCGATGCCTTCCGCCCCGGCGTGGTGCGCCACCCCGATCGCCGAGCCTCCCCCGAGTTCTTCCGGCTCGCCGATATCCGCCCGGACCTCGACCAGCATCTGATTTCCTTTCCCGCTACAGATCTGTTCGGCGCATCGTTGCCTTTCGTACCCGGCGCCGCGCCTCCCGAATTTCAAGCCGCCCGCCTCACCGGCCTCTTCCCTGGCCCCGGCTTCATGAACATCGGCTTCGACGACGCCCGCGGCACCAACGCCTGGATCAACAACAGCGGCACCAGCTATTCCGCCGACATCTCCATGACCCTTGGCGACCTCGCCATCGGCGCACTCGCCGCCTGGCTCACCCCGGAACAGCGCCAAACCTGCCGCATTCGCTTCCTCCAGCGCTGCATCGATGTCTATGAAAGCGTGCTCGCCGGCCTCTGCCTCAGCTTCAACGGCGGCAAAATGACCGGCTACGGACTGCGCATGCAGCTCGCCGGCAACATGCTCAACCATGCCGGCATGAAAGCGATGGATCAGTCGGTGCACGGGCTCTATCCCGGCTACTTCTTTTCCGAATACGCGCAATGGTTCTATCTCGGCGATCCGGAGCGTCCGGTTCACGGTGCTCCCGCCCCTGGCCATCCCCGCTTCATCCCCTGGAACTCCACGGATGCCGAACTGCGCCTCGACGACATTCCCGTATTCCGCGCCGGCGCGGACTTTGTCGAGGTGGACCTGCTCTGGCCCGTCTACCGGGCCGCCCGCGCGATCCCCAACCTGAAATTCCGGATTGCCTCAGGACCCGGAGCCGGCGGGCAGGTCTACACCATCCGGGAAATCCGGCATTACTGGAATCCGGTGGACGGCCGGCCGGGCATCGAGTCCGATCCCGTCATCCGCAGGGGAATGCTCTACTTCACCCCCGCCTGGAGGCATGGTCCCCCCACCGACGGGAGCACCCTCAGTTTCTTTCCCGCCACACGGGAAGAGAGCAACCGCTGGCTGTTCAACGCCCAGGGCATGTACAACGAAAACCGCTGGGTCGATTTCAACCGGAAACAGATCACCCTTTCTCCCACCGAAGATTACGCCAGCGTCAACATTGGCGCCCATCTCAGCATGGTCATCGCCCTCTACGCCCTGGGCGCGGACCGCCATTTCACGGCGGGACTGGACAAATGGATGATCGACATCGGCCGCAGGGCGGGGGAGGGGGAGCTGGCCTTTAACAGCGCCCGCTCCCGCCACATTGCCGAGCCTGTCTTCCGTTCCTGGGATCCCTCCCATGCCTTTCTCGGGGGATTGTGGCGGGAGCAGGTCCTGGATCGGGTGGGTGCCCCCTTCGTGTACACCGGTCAGGGACAAAACGCCCTGCCGCCCCGGCTCGGTCCCCGGCTGTTGATGGGCCGGGATGCCAACAACGGACTTCCCGTCCTCCTCTTCGAAGGCTGGAACCCGGAGGGCTATCTCCTCCGCAGCCGGACCACGCTGGCTGACCAGCACGGCTGGCAGCACGAGGCCACCCTGCTCAACGTCAACGGATCCGCCAGCTTCTCCCCGCCACCGCGACCCGACGACAACACCCGCTTTTGGAGGTTGATCGAACGATGACATCCCCCTCTCCCCCCCTTTGTGAAAAGGAACCCCGTATGGAGGCACCTGAAATCGACACCCTCTGGCTCTGCGCGGGCCAGTCCAACATGGTCTGGCCCTTTGCCTGGATGCCGGAGGCGGCAAAACAGCACGAACTCACCCGGCTCGGAGACGGCCCCTTGCGCGTGACGAGGGTGCCCGACCGGGCCTGGATCGAACGCGAAGCGCCGCGCCCGGTGCTGTCCTGGGTATGCCAGCCCCGTGAGGAGCTTCCCGCCATACCGGCCTTTCTCTCCTCTGCCCTTTGCCACGCCACCGGGCAATCCCACGGCATGGTGGTCAGCGCCATTGGCGGCACCCGCATATCCTCCTGGATTCCCCGGGACGCCTTTGGTGCCGACCCCGTACTGGCCAACGACGCCGCCCAGCATCCACGGGATGACAGTCCCGCCCATGCCGCCGCCCACGCCGCCTGGCGGGAGGAACGCGCCCGCTTCGACCACGAAAACCACCTCCGCGAAGCCCGCGGGGAAACCTGCGCCCCCTACACCCGGGAGATGTTCCAGGGGCCGCCCGGCCCGCGCAGCCTCTTCTTTCCCGGCGGTGCCTTCGAGGCGATGATTCAACCTCTGGCCACGCTTCCCTTCCGGGGCGTGATCTGGTATCAGGGCGAATCCGACGCGGAAACGCCCGACGGCTACTCCTCACGGTTGGAACGCCTGCTGCAAAGCTGGCGCACCCTCTTTGCAAACCCCGCTCTCCCTTTTGTGATCGTGGGCCTGCCGAACTTCACCGGCGATGAAAACGCCCGCCACTGGCCCGCCATCCGCGCCCAACAGCGGGAGGTCGCGACACGAGGCAGCGACGTTCAGTTTGTCGACACCACCGATCTCGGCGAGGCCGCCAATCTGCACCCCTCCAACAAATCCGATTTCGCCGCCCGCATCCTTCCCACCCTCCTCACCCTCCTCCAAAAATCATGAAAACTCCTCTATTTCTTCTCATGGGTTTAACCTCACTTCTTCAGGCCCAAATCGAAACCGTGTCCGTGCAGATGGGCCCCCACCGCTTTGCATGGCAGGTGGAGGGAGCAAGTGCCC
>PXDP01000329.1 GCA_003565035.1 PVC group bacterium
ACCGGCCGCAACTTTGCCGCCGGCATGAGCGGCGGCGTGGCCTACGTGCTCGATCTGGCCGGGGATTTCCCGGAGCACCGCTGCAATCATGAACTGGTGGATCTCGAAGACGTGGTGGATCCCGAAGATGTTGAGCAGCTCCACGATTTGGTGGAACGTCATTATAAACACACCAAATCCAATATGGCCCGGAAAGTGTTGGATGACTGGACCGACTTCCTGCCGAAGTTCGTCAAGATCATGCCCCGGGACTACCGCCTGGCGCTGGAGCGTCTGGCCCGCGAACGCGAGCAGGCCCGCCTGGCCGCGATTGAGACCACTGAGGAACTCAACGTCAAACAGAACTAATTCTAAGGAAAAGACATCATGGGAAAAATCACCGGATTTATGGAGTTTGAGCGCGAGCTTCCCAAAAAACGCCGTGTTGAAGAACGCGTCCGCGACTTCAAAGAGCTGTATCTGCCGATGCCGGAGGAAAAACGGCGGGAGCAGGCCGGACGCTGCATGAACTGCGGGGTGCCGTTCTGTCATACCGGCTGTCCGCTGGGCAATCTGATTCCCGACTGGAACGATCTCGTCTACAGCGGCAACTGGAAAGAGGCCCTGCACGAGCTGCACGCCACCAACAACTTCCCCGAGTTCACCGGACGGCTTTGTCCGGCGCCCTGCGAGGAAGCCTGCGTGCTGGGCATCAATGCCCCGGCGGTGACGATTGAGGAAATTGAAAAATCGATCATTGAAAAGGGGTTTTCCGAGGGCTGGGTGAAACCCGAACCCCCGGAAAACCGCACCGGCAAAAAAGTGGCGGTGATTGGCTCCGGGCCTTCCGGTCTGGCGGCCGCGCAGCAGTTGAACCGGGCCGGACACTGGGTAACCGTGTTCGAACGGGCCGACCGCATTGGCGGACTGCTCCGTTATGGCATCCCGCACTTCAAGATGGAGAAATGGGTGATTGACCGCCGGTTGGAGATCATGGAACAGGAGGGCATTGTCTTCAAAACCAATGTCAAAGTCGGGACCGATGTCACCCGCGAGGACCTGGACAACGAATTTGATGCCGTGGTCTTCTGCGGCGGCTCCACCAAGTCCCGCGATCTTCCAATTGAAGGACGCGAACTCGACGGTGTGCATTTCGCCATGGATTTTCTGCCGCAGTCCAACGCCCGGGTGGAGGGTGACAACGTGTCGGTCCGCTGGGGCGAAGAAATTCTGGCCACCGGCAAGAATGTGATTGTGATTGGTGGGGGCGATACCGGATCCGACTGCATTGGAACCTCGATTCGGCAGGGCTGCAACAGTGTGGAAAACTTCGAACTGCTGCCCATGCCGCCCGTGGGCCGACCCGAAACCCAGCCCTGGCCGTTCTGGCCGATGAAATACCGCACCAGCACTTCGCATGAAGAGGGCTGCGAACGGCACTACAGCATTCTCACCAAACGGTTCATTGGCGAAAACGGCAAGCTGACCGGAGTGGAGACGATTAACATCGTGCTCGAAACCCCGGAAGGCGGCGGGCGTCCGAACCTGAAAGAAATCCCCGGCTCCGAAAAGACCTGGGCGTGCGAACTGGCGGTGCTGGCACTGGGCTTTGTCGGACCGGAAACCGACTCCATTGTCAGCCAGTACGGCTGCGAACTCGACAGCCGCGGCAATGTGAAAGTGGATGATGCCTGGATGAGCAGCACCCCCGGCTTCTTTGCGGCGGGCGACTGCCAGCGGGGACAGTCCCTGATTGTCTGGGCCATTTCCGACGGACGCGAGTGCGCGGCCTCGGTGGACGAATTCCTTATGCAGCGTCCCTCGGTGCTGCCCCGCAAACTCGGCGCGGATTTGCCCCGGGTCTGAGCAAAAGCCTTTACGGCTCAACGCGCCCGTTTTCCGATGATCGGAAAATGGGCGCGCTGCTTTTCCGATGATCGGAAAGCCGGATCAGCGTCCGACGATGCGGTGGCCGGCGTCGAGGAAGATGCCGCGGAGGTTCATGTGGAGGGCTTCGGGGTTGGAGGCGAAGCGCATGGCGGTTTCCTGATCGACGAGGCCATCTTTGACCATTTGGTACAGGGCCTGATTGAAGGACATCATGCCTTCCTCTTTGCCGGTTTCGATGGCGGTGGCGAGTTTGTCGACGCTTTCCTCGATGATGAGTTTTTTGACGAGGGCGTTGGTGCGGAGGATCTCGCAGGCGGGGCGGACGCGGCCATTGAGACTGGGAATGAGCCGCTGGCAGATGATGGCCTGCAGGGTTTGCGAGACCGCGAGGCGGATTTGGTTGCGCTCTTCGGGCTTGAACATGTCGAGGATGCGCAGCACGCCCTGCACGCTGTTCTCGGCGTGAACGGTTGAGAAAATGAGGTGGCCGGTCTCGGCGGCGGTGATGGCGGTCTCGACGCTGTTGCGGTCGCGGATTTCCCCGACCATGATGACATCGGGGTCCTGGCGCATGGCGGCGCGGAGGCCGGTCTGGAAGGTGTCGGTATCGAATCCGATTTCGCGTTGGGAGATGACGGACTTGTTATCCTTGAAAATATATTCGATCGGGTCTTCGATGGTGATGATCCGTCTGAATTCCCGGTCGTTGATGTAGTTGAGCATTGCGCCCAGGGTGGTGGATTTTCCGCTGCCGGTGGTGCCGGCGAGCAGGACAATGCCCCGGCGGCTCATGGCGATTTTGGCCATTTGGGCGGGGAGGTTCAGGCTTTCGAAGGTATGAACGGCGTTTTTAATGTAGCGCAGGGTGAGGGTGGGTTCGCCGTTGCTGGAAAAAAGGTTGGCGCGGAAGCGGACCCGATCGTTCATGTTCCAGGCAAAGTCGGCCTCCTGGTTTCGGTCAAAGGCCTCTTTGAGGCCGGGGGTCAGAATTTCGCTCATGAGTTCCAGGAGCTGATCCCGGGTGACGGGCGGGCAGTCGGCTTTGTACAGGTGCCCCTCCAGCCGGTAGATCGGCGGCTGACCGATTTTCAGATGGATGTCGGAGGCTTCGGCCTCGACGACCTGGACAAAAAATTCAACAAGGATTTCAAGTGACATGGTAAGAGCTTTGTCGGATCAACGCAGGCGCCGCAAGAGAAAAACACCGATGCTGCCGAAAAAGAGCGTGGGGAACCAGCCGGCGATCCAGGGCGGGATTTGCTGTCCCTGTCCGAGGGCTTTAAAAAGGCTGAGGGTGAAGATGAGGGAGAAGAACAGGAGGATACAGAGCAGGACGCCGGCAAAGACGCCTTTGCGGGCGGTATGGGTGCTGAAGGGGACGGCAAGCATGATGGTGACCAGGCAGAGCCAGGGCTGGGCACGGCGCATGTGGATTTGCGTGAGGAGGTCGGCACTTGTCCGGTCGGACACCGGACGGTTGGCAAGGTATTCGCGCATTTCACGCGAGGTCATGTATTCGAAGCGCATGGTTTCACGGACAATGCGCTGGGGGGATTCGGTCAGCTCCTGCATCAGGCGCACCGGGTCGGCGACGGGCGGGCCCTGCGGCCAGCCCTCTTCGGAATGATTCTGGGTAATGACCTCGTAGAAGGCCCAGTGGCTGTCCATCCACACGCCCCGCTGCGCGCCGATCACGTACTGAATGGTGTCGGTTCCCAGGCGGCGCTGAACGACGGTGACGTTGCGGATTTCAAACGTTTCCAGGTTCAGCTCCTGAATATCCCAGGTGCGGTTGCTTTCCGGATCCCGGAAACGGAGGTTGAGCATCTGCGAGGCGTCCGGACGGCGGAGGTTTTCCATGTACTGTTCGGTCCAGCCGAGGGCTTTTGGCGCAACATTTTCGGAGATATAGACGGTAATAACCGAGAAAAGCACTCCGAGGATGAGGAAGGGGAGCATAACGCGGTAAATGGAGATGCCGCTGGCCCGCATGGCAATAATTTCGTTATGCCGGGTGAGCTGGTACAGGGCAAACAGCAGGCCCAGCAGCAGGGTGATGGGGCCGATGTATATCCAGACCGTGGGAAGAAAGCGGAGGTAATACAGAAAAATATCCAGCACCGGGACATCGCCGTCGAGAAAATAGTTGAGACGGTCGATGAGGTCGATGATGATGAACAGAAACGCGAACCCCAGGGTGATACAGATCCAGGGAAGCATGAACGTGCGGAGCGTGTAGCGGTCGAGAATGCGCATGGGGAAGAGATCAGAGGGTGGTCAAATAGGGGGCGAGAAGGTCGAGGAGCCTGGCATCGGGGTTGGATGTTTCGTAGGCCTTGATACGTTGGTGCTGGGTTTGGAGAATGGCGTTGCGGAGTTGCGGATCGCGGCCGGCGCGGACGATCCACTCCGCCAGTTCGTCAAACAGTTTTTCATGAAACACCAGCCCGGCGCCGCCCATGGTTTCGGGAACCGCGGCGGAGGCGTAGGCCAGAACCGGAATTTCCGCCTGCATGGCTTCCAGCAGCGGGATCCCGAATCCCTCATGCTCGCTCATGCAGAGAAAAACGTCGGAGACTTTGTAATAGGCACAGAGATGATCCTCGGGAACCGAGCCGACAAAATTCACGTTTTTGAGGTCCAGGTCCCGGGCGATGGCTTTCAGCATGGCCAGATACTGTTCGGTACCCGCGAAGCTGCCCACATGCAGCAGGCGGCTGCGGGGTTCGATATATTTTTGCACGTAATAGAAGGCATGCAAAAGGTCTTCGATGCGCTTGTTGGGGGCGCAGCGGCCAACAAAGAGGATGTTGAGCATTCCGTCGGAAAAGGTTTCCAGGATTTCGGCGTTGGGCTGGTCGGTCAGCCGTCTGAGTTCCAACAG
The DNA here is from genome assembly GCA_003565035.1 of PVC group bacterium. GTDB lineage: Bacteria > Verrucomicrobiota > Kiritimatiellia > SS1-B-03-39 > UBA6053 > PXAS01. The sequence continues at coordinate 4,754 of PXDP01000329.1, forward strand.
CAGCGGCGAGACCTGCACGTTGTCATAGCCGGCTTCGCGGAGTTCCTGTGCGTTGTATTCACTGTCGGCCATGTTCAGCACCGCCGTGCCGGCGAGCGTCCTGAGTTGCTGGCGTCCCCGTTCGAGCTGATGGGCGATATGATCGTTGAGAGCCTTGAAATAATGGGCGGGGGTTACGTTGTGATAGCGGATGGTTTTGATGCCCGGCAGGGCCGGGAAGATCTCATTGACCTCCGATCCGATGGAGAGGTGGAGGATGACCAGATCCTCCGGACGAATCACCGAAGCGGCGGTGTTGACATCCTGGGCATCTTTGCGGAGTTCCGGCAGGGTGCGGGAAAGTTCGCAAAAGATGTCCCCGCCCTGACCGCGTTCGCGGAACAGGTCCCGAATTTTCCGGGCTTCGTTTGAAATGGCGTCGCCTTTGCTGTAGCCGGCGACCAGTTGATGAACTCGTTGCATATTCCCGTATCTAGTCCGTTCATCCGCAGAATCCAAGGCAAAGTTTACGGGGGCCTCATCAGTCCAGTGGCGAGCCAGCCACTCCGCTTGCCGGGGTGGAGGCATCGGTCAGCACATTACGGCCTGTCCCATTCCCCCTCCCCGGGTCCCGCGCCTGCGGCGCGGGACCCGGGGAG
>PXDP01000259.1 GCA_003565035.1 PVC group bacterium
AAGGGCCCGGCTCAACTCGACCCGGTCCGTGAGGGCCGGGCCCGGGCCGCAGCAAACGTTCCCCATGCACCGAGATCCGGCCCTTGCGGACCAAGCCTCGTTGAGTCGGACCTTCGGCCCTTGACGCTCCTGCTTGACGCTCCTGGCTGCGGTAATCCCGGCCCTCACGGGCCGGGCTTTGTTGAGCCGGGCCCTTGGCCCTGAATTCCAACCTCGGAGAAACCCTCAAAACCGCTCTTGCCAATGAGGCATTTGAATCTGCGATCTGTTTCAAGACACTGACCCTTCAAACTGAGGTCTGGGCCCCGCGGGTTCCGCGAGGTCGTCACCGAGCGCCAAATGCTCAACCTGCAGGGCACCTTCTACGAAATCCCCCGCAGCAATTCCGGCGACCGCTACCGGATGCGCCCGCTCGCCACCCATGGCAAGCGCATCACCGACTTTGCCTCCTGGCGCGGACTGCTGGTGCTCACCGGCGTGCTCGACGATGCCCGGGCCAGCGCATCGCTGGTGCGCACACCCTCCGCTGCCGCCCTCGCCCATGCCAATCCCGATGACGACGCCTGGATCAATCTTTTCGAGTTTCTCTTCGGAACCGACCCATTCACGCCAAGCGTGTGGCCACTCGATCTCAACGCGGATGGGATGGGGATCGTACTTCGCAACCTCACTTCGACAGAAGAGATCCAGGTCGCTTTCGAATCGACCACCGACCTCCTCAGTGACTGGCATCCACGCCCCGACCTCGTCACCCCCCATCCGGACCAGTCCGGCGTGCCCGCGGGATTCACCCGCTGGCGCTTCACCTTTGATCTGGATGCCGAACCGGTGCGCTTCGTCAGACTGTCAATATCACTGTAGGGACTCCCGGGCGGGGGGCGTGGGGAGGGAAATACCTGTTGTGGGGAGGGAAATACCTGTTGCAATGCTTTGGCAACAGGTATTTATTCTCTTCAGGCCCGGAGGGCCGGGATATCTTCAGCCCCAAGCGCAGCTTGGGGTTTGGAGGAAAGAATGCCGAAAGGCCCGGAGGGCTGGGAGAAAAGTCGAGGGTGAAGCCCGAGGTTTACAGGAGGAAGGGCGATGGAATATATCCCAGCCCTCCGGGCCTTTCCATTCGGTTGCACCCCTTTCCCCGGGCTGCGCCTGGGGCTGAAGATATCCCGGCCCTCCGGGCCTGTCGGGGCAATATCCCAGCCCTCCGGGCCTGTCGGGGGTCATGTTCCGAAAACATTGCAAAACATTGCAACAGGTATTTATTCTCCCAAAAAACGGCACCTGAAGTTACGCGCACGGCCTCTCAGCCCACCACAAAACAGTGCCGCAAAGATCGGTGTCCATCGGTGTTATCGGTGGTTAAACCTCAACGTGCCTCTCATCCTAATCCTAATCGTGCTCGTAATCGTAATCGGTCGAATTTTTCGATCAAGATTACGATTAGGATTACGATTACGTAAGCGGGCTGTGATGCCCTCGAGGAGGAAAATACGGGAAAATACCTACGGGAAAATACCTGTTGCAATGCTTCTGCTGCAGCACACATACGCTGGCGGAGTGTTACGCGACGCTCACCGCGCTTCCCCTGCCCCGCCGGATCTCCGGTCCAGAGGCAGCACGCCTGATCGAAACCAATACGGCCACTCCGCAAATCTTTTACCCCGCCGCGTACACCCGCACCCAGTCGAAGAGAGCTTCGGAGGGGAGGGCTTCGTCGTCCACGCGGGGGGTGTCGCTGAGATTGCAGGCGATGCCGGTGAGCCAGAGGTGCATGCGGGTTTCTTCGGCCACCAGATCGGTGGTGTCGATCTCATGCACGGCGCGGTCTCCGGCGTAAAAGACCACGCGCCCGGGTTCGTGGAGGCAGGCGAAGCGGTGAAAAGCTTTGGAGAGATCTTCGGTGTGGATCACTTCGGATTTCAACGCGTGCTCCCCTTTCCACCGGTGGGCGCTGACGTAGTAGGATTCGGGATGAATGGAGTCCTGTTCACAGATGTCGATTTCCATGTCGGTCGCGGTGGTGTTGGTGCTGCCGGAGCCGTCATGAGTCATCAGCCAGAAGGACGTGTGCCAGCCCATGCCGGCGGGCATGCGGAGGCGGGCCTCGAAAAACCCGTACCCAAAGGCGCGGCGGCTGATGAGTCCACCGCCTGTGTAGTCCTTGCCGTTTTTGCGCTCTTTGCGGTAGGCGAGGCGCAACATGCCGTCGGACAGACGGACGTTTCCCGGAGTCTGGCTGCTCCACATTTTGCTGTCGGTGCGGTAAACCCAGGCGTCAAGATTCACGTCCGGGCCGTTGAAGTCGTCTTCAAAGACGAGTCGGTGGGTGGAAGGCAGGGCGGGATGCGGACGGGAATCGTTCATGGGGTCTCCTGTGCGTCGGGGGGTGAATGAAGAAGCACCGCAAAAATCGCGGCGGGACTGTGTGGCCCCGGATGTCGGGGCCGAAGGATCAGCCGGCGGGTGGTCACCGGACCGTAAAAGTCCAGCCGGGGACGGGTCTGATGGTTGTTGCTCAGTTCGGCCAGGATGCGGCCCTCCCCGTCCTCGACCACGCAGTCACGAACACAGAAGGGCATGACCCGCTCCGGGTGCCCCCATTGGGCGGTTTCCATGGCGTGGTCGAAATCGGTGTCGAGACAGAGGGTGAGGCCGGTAAAGGTCTGAGGCTCGTCCCAGGCCAGGGTCAGCGCCGGCGCGGGGTCGGCGGGGTCCGCGATCCAGGCGTTGCTCCGGAGAGTGGGGCGCTCGAACCCGTTGCGCAGATGGTCCGCGGAGGCAAAATTGGCCAAGGGCGGTTCGAAACGGAGGGGCAGATTATGTCCGCCGGGACGGCGGGTGGGAATCCAGAATTCAAAGCGGTCGATGCCGATGCCTTCCGGCGGATTCTGTTCCCCGGATTTGGCGACCTTGGCGTCGAATTTCTGTTGCACGCTGACCAGCCCGGTGCAGCGGAAGTCGCTGAGCGGCACCTCGATGTCTTCGGAACCGTAGAGGGTGATAAACGCGTAGCGGGCGTCGGGAACCGATGCGGTGAAGCGGACGCGGACGGTCTGTTCGCCCGGGGAGATATCAACCCGGTGTTCCTCCACCGTGATTTCCGGGGTGAAGTTGCGGGCCTGCCCGGCGCAACGCAACGCCACCCGCAGCGTTGTGGCTGTCCGGCTGCGCACCTGGAAGGAAATCCCGGGGCGGTAGTCCGGCTCCCAGGGCACCAGTTGGGCCAGGGGCGTGGACAGGTTCCGCCATCCTTCGGCGGAGGGAATCTCCGCCAGTGCGAGGGTGGAGGAAGCGGTGATGCGGGCGGATGCAATGGGCGTGGCGGTGAGGTCGGACGGGATTTCCGGAATCGCCTGACCCGTGGCGTTGAGCTCGGTTTGCAGGCGGTGCATCCGCACCGGGTCGGTGAGGTCGCGGGGGGTCAGACCTTCACGCGTGCAATGGGCGGCGGCGAGTCCCACCGCGCATGCGCCGTGGGCGCAGGTGAGCATGACCCGCGAGGAGCCGAAGGCGACATGCGAGGCGCTGATGATGCGCCCGGCCAGAAAAAGATTTTCGATGTTGCGACTGTAATAGCAACGGAAAGGGATGCCGTATACGCCCTTGCTGTGATATTGGTTGCAGGGGGATTTGTCGGAGTAAACGGCATCGGCCGGATGCAGGTCCAGGGACCAGCCGCCCAGGGCCACGATGTCGGCATGGCGGACCTGCCGCACCACATCGTTTTGGGTCAGAATCGCATCGCCTTCGAATCGCCGGCTCTCGCGTTTTCCCGGGATGGTGCCCACCCATTCCAAGGTCAGGTTTTCAACGCCCTGAAACTCACCGGAGTTCTTGATGTGGTTCCACACCCCGTAGACGATGGACCAGAGTTCCCACTTGATCTCTTCGGTTTCGGCAATGGTGTCGCGGCGTCCGCCGTATTCGATCCACCAGAAATCGCAGCCGTTCTGGTCGGCGCGGATGCTTTTGAATCGCGGGATATTAGTGATGTCTTTGAGGGCGAACGCGGGTGGTACGAAGGTGACCGGCTTGCCGGTGTCCTTGGAATAGAAATAAATGGTGTGACCCAGGAGTTCCCCGTAGGAGGCGTCGGGCGCGAACCCCTCGTCGAATTCCATGGCCTCCTCCGCGCCCATGCGGAAAGCGGCGCCAGCCTGGAAGCCGACCACGCCGTCGCCGGAGGCGTCGCAAAACAGTGGTGCGCGAAGGGTGTACCGGGTTTGATTCTGGGGGCAAAACGCGCTCACCGACTTTAGGCGGGTGGGCGTGGATTTTTCCAGGCCGTGGACCGCAGTGTTCAGCAACAGGGTTATGTTCGCTTCGAGATGGACTTTTTCCAGAAGAATCGTGTCCCAGATCAGCGGGTTGCCCTCCGGGTTGCGGAAGGTGTTTTCCACCAGCAATTCGTCCACCAGCCCGCCCTCACGGGCCCAGCGGTTGTTGTTGGCCATGTGGGAGGTGGCACCCAGACCCCACAGCCGCACTTCGCTGGAGGAGTTGCCGCCCAGCACCGGGCGGTCCTGGACCAGCACCACGTTCACCCCCGCACGCGCCGCCTGAATCGCCGCGCAGGTGCCCGCGAGACCGCCGCCGACCACGATCAAATCCGCCGAAATTTCCACATGAAGCAGGGAACGCAGGGATGGTGTCGGAGATTCAAGGTGCATGGAAGGTGGTCAAAGAGGAGGAAGTGAAAGAAATGACGTATTCTATCATTCATGAAAAGGATACGTCTTTGATATGCGCGTCAAAGCGTGTGTTTTTTGCGTCAATACACTGAATTCCAAACAAAACCAATGCGAATTACCTCTAAAAATCCATTCTAAACCGCCCGGAAACGATCGCGGCATTCGCCGGGTTTCATGTTCAGGTATTTGCGGAAAGCATTCGCGAGATCGGAGGCGCTTTGAAAGCCGCTGTCGAGAGCGACTTCGAGATGGATAGGAAATCGCTTTTCGCGATTTGAGCGCGTGAGACGGTTTCGGGGTTGTCACCCCCCTTCGGGGTTTGAAGGCAGAACCGGATAATGTGCCAAAGCAAATTTCCGCGGGATCAGGATGTCTGAAGATACGCGCACGGCATCTCAGCCCACCACAAAACAGTGCCGCAAAGATCGGTGTCCATCGGTGTTATCGGTGGTTAAACCTCACCGTGCCTCTCCGCCCCCTGCCCCAAAGCGGTACCTGAAGGTACGCGCACTCCAAAAGCGCTGCGCGCCGCATTGAGGCAATTTTCCGACTATCGGAAAATCAGGTTTCGCCTTTTCCGATCATCGGAAGTTCCGCGCCTTTGAGCAGATCGATCTCCACATCGTTGCGCTGCGGGGTTCCGGAGGTGCTGCGGCCCTGGTCCACGCTGTGG
>PXDP01000493.1 GCA_003565035.1 PVC group bacterium
CGCCGCCCGCAAACACGGCCTCGAACTCCATGTCTGGCGGATCAACTGGCAGCTCAAACAACCCGAACCCGCCACCCTCGAACGCCTCCGCCGCGAAGGCCGCCTGATGCAGGACCCACAGGGCCGCGACCTCAACTGGCTCTCCATTTCCCATCCCGACAACGTCCAACTCGAAATCGACATTCTCCTCGAAATCGCCCGCAGCGCCCCCGTCCACGGACTCCATCTCGACTACATGCGCTATCCCGATGCCAATGCCGACTACGGCCCTGCTGCCCGTCGCGCCTTCGAACAGCGCCGCGGCCGCCCGGTTCAAACCTGGCCCGCTGACGTTCTTGGTCCGCTCAAAGACGAATTTCAACGCTTCCGCCAGGACGAAATCCACCGCGCCATGGAGCAAATCCACCGCGCCGTGAAACGCGAATTTCCCGACATCGTCCTCAGCGCCGCCGTCTGGGGCGCCTGGCCGGATGTCGCGGTAACCCGCGGACAGGACTGGCCCCGCTGGGCCCGCGAAGGCTGGGTGGACCTGCTCATGCCCATGAACTACACCGACAACCCGCACCAATTCGCCGCCTGGCTCGATCTCCAGGCCCGACAGCCCGGTGTCGCCGAACGGCTCGTTCCCGGTATCGTTATCATTTCCACCAACGCCGAACTCACCCCCGCCCAGACCCTCGAACAGCTCCGCATCGCCCGTGAACGCAACCCCCAGGGCGTCATCTTCTACCGCCTCGACACCTCTCTCCCCGACCGCCTTTTCCCCTACCTGCCCTGACCCACCCTTCCCGGAGAAGGGCGCACGCCTCATCTGTCAACACGCAAAACGCCTGGCAGAGCCGTCACTCCTCACCCGCCGCCAGCACCTCGCTTCCCCGCAGTTCCTCCGTCAGGACCATCAGGAGCATCGCCGTTGCCGGCACCGGCTGGGCAGAGCCAAAGCGCTCCAGCATCTGACCCCGGAGCCGGTCCTCATTCCCCTCCACTTTATCGGGAAAGGGGGTGAACGCCTGGCCGTAGTCAAACTGACGGTGCGCGCGGCCAACCGAAGGAAGCTGTTCAATTCTTTGCCGGGTGACGGACGACACCAGGGGGGCATTCCGTCGGAAAGGCTGCCAGCTCCCATTCTCCCGCTGCAACGGCAGGATGCGTTCAACAAATTCGCCTCTTAAATTCCGGTCCGCCTGGGGGATTGGCGGGCCCGGATCGATCAAAGCAAAGCCCGTGGCGGCAAGGCCCAGGCCGCCCCCGCCGGCCAGCGCCGCATCCTCCTCAGAGAACAGGCGGTCAAACTGATTGTCCAGCAGCGCTTTTGCCCGCCCCATACGCGGGGCATACGCCCGCATTGCATCCAGTCCCAGCAGCCGCATCATCTGCGTCCACGCCGCAAACCCCTGGGCCGTAGCCGTAAGCGTCACCGGATTTTCCAGTGGCGGAAACGGCGTCTCCGGCAGCGGCACCCCCGGAAGAGCCGTCAGTTCATCAAACGTGCGGACCGGCTGATGCAAATTGGCTTCGGCAAACGCCCCGCTCCCCAACTGTATTCGTGCCAGCGAAGCCGCTCCATCCAACAGAATTTGACGGGGTGCAGGCAACGACCGAATCTGAGGAGGCGGAACGCCACGCCGGGGTTCCTGTGCCACCCGCGGAATCTCCGGCAGAGCCGCAGGAAGCAATCCCCGTTCCCGCCCCACCCGCAAGGCATACAGCGCCAGCCAGGTGCTTTCCAAATCCACGTTCACCTGATTGAACAAATACTCCATCGGCCGTCGCACCCGGAGGACCCCCTCTCCATTTGGATCGTTCAGCTCCACCCAGGCCCGGAACACATCCGCATCCCGGTGGATCCACGTGTAGGCGTCCAGATCCCGCTGGGCGCGCAGCACCCCCTGGGTCAATTCACCCAGCCGCTCCACATCCGACCGGCGGGTGGGCGACTCGCCCACCTGATCCGTCAGCGTCTGAAGCTGCCGGCTCGCATCCCAAACCCGCAGCCAGTGCCCGGCCAGGACCTCCGGACTCAGGGCCAAGGGCCCCCACAGTCCTGCACCGGGGCCCTCCCGCACCTGACCCGCCATCAGCTTCGCCATCATGCCCGGAACCAGATCCTGCACCGATTCCCGGTCCGACTCCGCAAACAGCACAATCATCCAGGCCAGATCCCAGGTCAGATCCGGCGGCCCCTCCATCCGAACCAGCTCCGCCAGGAAATCCAGCATCGGCCCGGTCACCCGCTCCGCCTCCGGATGCCCGCTGCGCAACAGGGCCACCCCGGCCATGGCGTTGGTGCCAAACAGCGCAATTGACCATTCGTCCGGTCCGCCCGGCCCCCAAATCACCCGGTTTTCCTGTCGCAGAATCGGCCCGGCCGGGTCCCGCACCAAACGCCGCTGCATTTGCGTGCCGATTTGCTCGCCGCGCACCCGGATTGTTCTCCGTTCCAGCCCCCGGACCGTTTCCCCTGTGCCCCCCCGCGGCTGCACCATAATCTCACGCTCCTCCTGAGCATACACCGGAACCTCCACCAGCTCTTCACGAAACCGCACCTCCACCGCCTCGCGTCCCAGCCGTTGCCGCGACCGCTGCGGCGGCAAAATCCACTCATTATCCTCCCCAACCTGCTCCACCAGAAAATCCCCCGCCCGCCTCACAGCAGCCTCAAGCGCCCCCGCCTCCGCAGGCAGGAAACCGGGAAAACACAACATCAGCATCATCAGCGGTTTTGTTTTCATGTCTTCTACATTTCACTCCTTCATAAAAATTCAACCCCCTTTTGACTATGCCCCCGAAAAAAAACGATAGGTTTTGAAAGCAAGAGCTTGCAAAAGGTATATCGGATATCTTATATCCGTTTAGTATCTATGAGCATCATCGTTCTTCTTCTCGGCATCAGCCTCTGTATCGCGCTGTTTTTCCTGGTGGCCTTTGTCTGGTCGGTTCAGGGCGGACAATTCGACGATCAGGTTACTCCGGCCATGCGGATGCTGAATGATGATGATCCCAAATCCAAATCCCCCTCCTCCACCCCTGAAAAAGGACCCTCCGAATGAGTCACGTGGAAACCTTCCGTTACGACAACCGCATCGTCCGCGCATTTGCCATCGCCACCGCCGTCTGGGGCATTGTCGGCATGCTGGCCGGGATTCTGATTGCGGTGCAGCTTTTCTGGCCCGCCCTGAACATGGGCCCCTATCTGAGTTTCGGCCGCCTGCGCCCGCTGCACACCAATGCGGTGATCTTCGCCTTCGTCGGCAACGGAATTTTCATGGGGGTTTACCACTCCACCCAGCGGCTCTGCAAGGCCCGGATGTTCAATGACACCCTGAGCTGGATCCATTTCTGGGGCTGGCAGCTGATTATTGTCTGTGCGGCACTTTCCCTGCCCATGGGCTTCACCTCCTCCAAAGAATACGCGGAACTCGAATGGCCCATCGATCTTCTCATCACCGGCGTCTGGGTCGTTTTTGCGGTCAACTTCTTCGGCACCCTCTGGCGCCGCCGCGAACGCCACATGTACGTGGCCCTCTGGTTTTACATCGCCACCATTGTCACCGTCGCCGTGCTCCACATTTTCAACTCGCTGGCCCTGCCCGTGAACGCCATGAAAAGCTACTCGGTCTACGCCGGGGTGCAGGATGCGCTGGTGCAATGGTGGTATGGTCACAACCGGGTCGCCTTTTTCCTCACCCCCCCCTACCTCGGGCTGATGTACTACTACCTGCCCAAAGCCGCGAACCGCCCGGTCTTCAGCTACCGGCTCTCGATTATCCACTTCTGGGCCCTGATTTTCATCTACATCTGGGCCGGCCCGCATCATCTGCTCTTCACCGCCCTGCCCGACTGGGCCCAGAGCCTCGGCATGGTCTTCTCGCTCATGCTCATCGCCCCGAGCTGGGGCGGGATGCTCAACGGACTGCTCACCCTGCGCGGCGCCTGGGACCGCGTCCGCGAAGAGCCCGTCCTCAAATTCCTCGTCGTCGGCGTCACCGCCTATGGCATGGCCACCCTCGAAGGCCCGCTGCTTTCCATCAAATCCGTCAACGCCCTCTCCCACTACACCGACTGGACCATCGCCCACGTCCACACCGGCGCCCTCGGCTGGAACGGGTTCATGACCTTCGGGATTCTCTACTGGCTGATGCCCGTGCTCTACCGCACCAATCTGTACAGTAAAAAACTCGCCAACATCCACTTCTGGGTCGGCCTCACCGGCATCCTCTTCTACGTGCTGCCCCTCTACTGGGCCGGCATCACCCAGAGCCTGATGTGGAAAGAATTCACCGAAGAAGGCGTGCTCCGCTACCCCAACTTCCTCGACACCGTCATCAAAATCATTCCCTTCTACGTCATGCGCGCCATTGGCGGCACCCTCTTCCTCGGCGGTGCCTGCGTGATGACCTACAACCTGTGGATGACCTGCAAACAGGGCAGCTTCGAACCCGAAACCGAAGCCTCCGCCCCCGCCCTCAAGGGCCAGCCCATTCACGACGGACACGACACCTACAAACACCGCTGGCTCGAACGCCTGCCGGTCACCTTCACCGTCCTCACCGTGGTGGCCATTCTCATCGGCGGCCTGGTGGAGATCATTCCCCTCTATCTGGTGAAGTCCAACGTGCCCACCATCGCCACCGTCATGCCCTACACCCCGCTGGAACTCGAAGGCCGCGATATCTATATCCGCGAAGGCTGCGTCAGTTGCCACTCCCAAATGATCCGCCCCTTCCGCTCCGAAACCGCGCGCTACGGCGACTACAGCAAGCCCGGGGAATTTGTCTTCGATCATCCCTTCCTCTGGGGCTCCAAGCGCACCGGACCCGACCTCGCCCGCGAAGGCGCCCAGGGCCGCAACCACGCCTGGCATTTCCTGCATCTGGAAAATCCCCAGTCCACCTCCCCCGGGTCCATCATGCCCGACTACCGCTGGCTGCTGGCCAACCGGCTGAACACCAAATACACCCGCCGCAAAATCAGCGTCATGCGCAAACTGGGCGTGCCCTATCCTGATTTCTTTGAGGAGATTGCGGTCACCCGCCTCGATCAGCAGGCCGAAGAAATCGCCGACACCCTCCGGAACCAGCTTCCGGACCGGAGCGACGACATTCACGCCGACCGCGAAGTCATCGCCCTCATCGCCTATCTCCAGCGCCTGGGCAGCGATGCCCTCCGCGAGGTTCCCTTCGAGGAGGAATTCTGATGCATAAAGAAGTCCTCCGCGCCATCGAGGGGATCGGGCTCTACCCGGTTATCTCGCTGATCGTCTTTTTCCTCTTCTTCACCAGCGTATTTCTGTGGGTGCTGCGCATCCGCAAGGCCGATGCCAAAAAAATGGCGGCCATGCCGCTGGACGACGGAGAC
>PXDP01000290.1 GCA_003565035.1 PVC group bacterium
CCATCCACGCGGACACTGACCGGAGCCACGGAGCCGCTTTGCAGATTCTTCAGAAAGACATTCGGCGTGTTCCCCGATGCTCCTGGGTAGAAATTCAGCGCGCTGGAAATAAAGACGACCCGTTCTCCGTCCTCGCTGGCCGCCACGAGTCCGAAGCCGTTGGGAATTCCCCCCTCCGCAGCCTCTCCGGCAGAGTTGGTATCCACATGAACCGTCGTGTTGGAATTGCGGTCATGACGGTATAAACTTGGACTCCCATTGCTGTCCTCCCCGGCAAAGCCATGTTTCAAGGTCCGGAAAAACACTTTGCTGCCATCCCCGCTGATCACGATGGAAGACATTTGTCCCGATTGTACATTCAAACTCCCATCCGGCATCCGCGAGGCCACGGTGGTGGTGGCATTTCCCCGATCCCGCACATAGACCTGATCCACCAGGCCGGTAAATTCCTGCGTCAGCGGACCGTTAAAGCGAAAGGCCACCACTTGCCCGTCCCGGCTTATCGAACCCACCCCGGCAATCCCGCGCGGGTGAAACCAGTCATTCCCCACCGAGACGATCTCCGTGGTGCCGGCCTCCAGATCGCGCACATACAATTTATCGTCCCACCATTCATTCGGATGATTGACTTCCAGATTCTGCGCCTTGGAACGGAAGGCGACCGCCGTGCCATCTTTGCTGATTTGGGCATCGTAACTGTCGATATAAATCGGCTCATCCAGATTCAGGTATTCGATTTGCGCCAACTGACCGAAGGTATTCACATTGACGGCCTTCCGGGTGCCCCGCAGACGGTCCAGCAAAACGATATCCCGAATCGGCCCGTTCAGGTCTTCCACCAGAATATTCGTCGCATCGGTTTCGAAAACAACATAGCGCCCGTTGCCGCTGATCGTCGGTTGCAAACTATCCCCGTTGCCGGGCAAACCATCGGGGCCGCAGCTGAGAAGAATGGTTTCCTCCTTCACCGAATCGTAAAGATACACCTGCAAAAACCCGTTTGCAGACTCGTTGCCGGTCATTTCCTGCGTGGTGGCGAAAACGACAAAGCGCCCGTTATCACTCATGTCCACCCCTTCCAGATCCGCACTGAAAACGGAGGTCTCCGCCGGCGAAAGGGCCGGATCGGTCAACCGCCGCAAGGGGTCATAAAATAATCCGTCATGGAACAGAATCTCCACCGTGAGCGATCCCTGCTCCGGTGAAATGGCAGAAGTGCCCCGCGAAGGATTCGTCAACAGTGCTGTTAAATCTCCCGCGCCACCTCCGGGCAACAGCGGCAAGGCCACCCAGCGCAGCGTTTCCTCTTCGACGAAGGTCACCGCAATGGCATCACCGATAAAATCCTCCCCGGCCTCCGCGGAGCCGTCATTGAATTCCAGTAATACGGTTTCCTCCTGCCCCAGATTCCCCAGCCGGCGCACCGCCAGCCAGACCTGCCCGTCAACGGTGTAGCCTTGGACCACCGTCTCGGCAAAATAAAAGAGCGTATCCTTCCCCGGCAAATCGCTGAACGGGTTATCGCCATCCTCAATCGTCACGCGAAGCTGATCCCTGCCGGGAAGAAAATACGCCCCGCCGCCTTCCGGATTGCGCAGCCGGATATAAAAATCCCGCTCCCCCCGCAGGAGGGCGTTTTCCAGAATCGTCACCGTTAAGGTCTTTTCACCCGTTTCATTCTCCGCCCAGGTCAGGCTGCCGCTTCCACTCTCAAAATCCTCGCCCGACACCGCCCCGGGATGTCCCGCCGTAGTGAACCATTCCACCGAACTTTCCGGTGGTGTCCCCAATCCACTCAGTCGCTCCACTCCGATTTCCAACGGACCACCCACATCGGTCACCGTAATTTCCGACTTCGTCAACGCAATCGCATTGGAGCTAAAGGACCACTCGATGAAAAAATTGGATTCAACCCCATTAGGCGTATCCACCGCAATGTAATAGGTGACCCCGGCTTCAAGAAAGCCGAAGGCGCGCTGGCGCTGGCTGGTGCTTGAGAGCACACCATCCAACTCCTCCAACTCCAGCAAAGTATCACCGGAATAAATACTGATCCCCAAATTCACCGGACTGCCACTGCCATTACGGACAGTCAGACGGCCGTCCATTGTTGGCGTGTATTGATACCAGAGCGAAGCCCCCCCGAAGAGCCCGCCATGGCGCGGCTCCCCCACCACCTTGTTGCCGCCAAAATTATTGGTTTGAAAAACCGATCCCATGCCGGTCCATTCCATGGCGTTTTCAAAGCGGTCATTATCCGGCGTGCTTTCAACGGTGAGACGAAATGCCCCCTCTTCTCCGTCCACCGTGTCAACCGCAATGTAATAAACCTGGTTTTGCACCCCGGTGAAGGTCAGCGCGGCATTCGCTTCCCCACTGGGGTCATTCGTTGCCGCAGCCAATTCGATCAGATCATTCAAACTGTCTCCCGTGTAAACCGCCACCACCGGAGCAAAATCCGTCAGGCTCACCCGCACATCGACATCGCGGTCAAACTGGCTTTCCCATCGGAACCAAACCGACTGATCCGCGGTGATGCCACCATGGGCCGGCTCGCCTGCTTCCGCCGTGGCCAGCGAGATATTCCCCAGGGTGGTGATGGGGCGGCGCCCCAAATCCCGGGCATCCGCAAAGTCATCGTTCATCGGGCCCGTCTGCTCTCCGGTCAAGGAGGCACCGAGGTCCGCTCCTCCGGTAATCACCTCCGATCCCATGATGGAGGGATCGGCCGCCGCCAGTAAACGGTTGATCAGTTGCAGCGAGCTTTCGGCCGGAAACTGCGCCCGCATCAGTGCCATAATACCTGCCACCTGGGGAGAAGCCATTGACGTTCCGCTCAAATCTTCATAGAGGTTTTTCACCGACAGATTTGCGGGGTCAATCGACGTCGAATAAATCGCACTTCCCGGAGCGGCAATATGCACCAGAGCCGCATTGTAATTGGAAAAATTCGAACGCTGCCCGGTTCGGTCATAACTGGCCACCGCCACCACGTTCGGCAAGGGCAAAACGGCCGGATACAGAATGGACTGCGAGTTACTGTTCCCGGCAGCGGCGATAAACAGCACATCGGCCTGATAGGCCCGCTCCACGGCATCATACAAGGTCTGCGAAAAACTACCGCCCCCCCAGCTGTTGTTTAAAACCGTCGCGCCATGATCAACCCCGAAGTCAATCGCATCGACGGCATCGGAAATCGTGCCGCCGCTTCCGGCCCCGACAAATTTCAGCGCCATCATCTGCGTGTCCCAGGCCACGCCCACCACTCCCTGATCATTATCACCGACCGCACCAATCGTGCCCGCGACGTGCGTGCCATGCCGGTTCTGATCAAAGGGTGACTGCACCCCGTTGCTAATCGCATCGTAGCCATAGGTCTGGCTGGCCGGAGCACTGGCATCGGGATTGACCCACATGTTGTCCAGCAAATCCTCATGGTCATACTGCACCCCGGAATCCACCACCCCGATGACCACATTCGGCGCGTCCGTCCGCACCGCCCAGCCGGCCAGGGCATTGATATCCTTCCCCGCCGTTCCTCCGCTTTGGCCGGTATTGTTTAAACCCCAAAGCCGTCCATCCAGATAGCCGGGGTCATTCGGTTCCACCGGATCATCCTGCAGGAAGACAATCCAGTCCGCCTCGGCATACGCCAGTTCCGCTCCCCAGCCCTCCAGCACCGACAGCGAGTCCGGCAAATCCTCCACCCGTTCGGCCGGGATTTGTAAGCGGTACGACCCTTCATTCCGCATTTTACGCTGCAAAGGAAAACCCGCCGCCTCAGCCTTCGCCAAAAAAACCTCCGATGCGACCGCCGGATCCCGGCGCACCAGCACATGGTCCCCCACCATGCCTTCCTGGTCGATAATGATAACGGTTTGATCCTCCTCATCGAGAAAAATCCGCTCCTCCACCCGCAAGACCGGATAATGGAAGTCTGAACGGATCAACCGGGTCCGCCGGAACATTCCCGGCGTGTCCATGGGTTCTGTCGCAAGATCGATCAGCTCTCCCTCAAAAATTCCGCGCCCGCCCGTCTCCGGCAGTGCCGCCCCGGTCCGGGCGGAGGATACAGCAGGCGGGACCCGGTCGTCGTCCTCAACCGGAGCCTGCCGGGAGGAAGATTGAACCGAATCCCCTCTTCCATCCTCCTCCGCATGCAATCCCAAAACCTCCGGCACCCTTTCCGGCAGGACCACCTCATCCGCCGATTCCTGAAAAAATTCCCTCTCTTGCCCGGAGTCATACCCCCACCACATCAGTGCACCCAGGCAGAACAGAAGAACAGAGACAATCAAAAAGGGATTTTTTCGCTTTAACATGGGTAATCTAAATGAGGCAGTGAGAATTCGGGCTAAATTCACATTTACTCAGTCCAGGATTTCAACTTTGATCCGGTAAAAGCTGGATCCGCCCTGCGATGATCCCGTGAGGGAGAAATGCTGTGCTCCGGCCTCGGTGACAACCTCCTCATCCACATCAGCCCAGTCCGGCGGTGCAAGCGTTTCGGTACGTTGTAATATGTACCGCCGTCCGGGCTGCGCAGTGAAGGTCAGGGTCATGCCGCCGGCCTCTTCCGTCACAATCTCTTCCGCCCGCAGGATGCCCCGCCAGCCGTCGGTTTCGTGATATGTGGCGCCCATGACAAATAAGCTGTTGTACGTCAAACCCGTGTCTTCTTCCACGTCCTCCGGGTTCGTACCAGTATCCATCCCGTTTTCCGTCAGCCAGGTCTGATACGGCTCTTCCACCGTCACCGGACGGGGATCGTCCAGACTTTTTCCATCCAGATGAAGATACAGATCATCATAATACACGGCCCCATCATTCCAACCGATGAACTGAAGATTCGTAATCGTGTCCGGGCCCCAGATATAACTGTCCGGATCGGTGTCATTGTTTGCCGTGAGTAAAGTGGGCTGATCATAAATGCCGCCTTGAATATAGACTTCAAAACGGGCGGTGTCGGCATTGAGAACCATCCACATGCTGTACCAGGTTTCACGATCAACTTCCTGATCAACCTGCGTATTATTCCGGCCTTCCCCATAAAAGAGATCAACATACGGATCGCCGTTTTGACTGTCGAACTTTACCCGGAAGGTGTTAACATCCGGAAATCTGATTTGCTGATTCATCCGTTGGCTGTAACTGGGAGCGTAAAAGCGCATAAACAGGGTATGGATTCCGCTGTTTGGAATGGCATCCGTGAAGTCCCTGGACGCGGTATTGTTGTTGTTCGGGGCAAATCGAAGCACCTGATTCAGGGGATCTTCGGGATCCGCCACCACGGTGGCCGTGCTGCTCGCACTCCAGCCGCCCTGGCCATTGATCCCCCCCAAGGTATA
>PXDP01000347.1 GCA_003565035.1 PVC group bacterium
ACGATTTCCTGTCCGCTCTATGATATTTCCCGCATGGCACCCAACCAGCTCGGCTGGCTGGAGGGCGGACGGGGGTATTCGTATCCTGTGCTGCATCAGGCCGCGCAGCAGATTCGCCACCGTCTGCTCCATGAGTTTGGCCTGAAGCCCGGCGACCGGGTGGTGGTCGCCGCCGATTCGGAATGGCGCTGGGTGCCCCTGTTGTTTGCCTGCCTGCGCATCGAGGTGATCCTTTGTCCGCTGAACACCCGTCTGCCCTCCGCCGCGCTTGCGGACCGGGCGCGGCGGCTGGATCCGGCTCTGCTGATCTGCGCGGATGCCGGGGACCCGCTGCTCAGCGGCGTGCCCTGCCTGAGGATGAGTGATCTGTGCGATGCCAGTTTCCTGAATGCGGGCGGGGCGGCTCCGGTTTCCCTGAATTTGGAGGCGCCGGCGACGTGTCTGTATACCACGGGCTCGATGGGTTCGCCCCGGGCGGTGGTCCACGCGCTGGAGGCGCATTACTATTCGGCGCTGGGGGCGAACCGGAACCTGCCCATGAACCACCGACACCGCTATCTGCTCAGCCTGCCGCTGTATCACGTGGGCGGCATGGCGGTGCTGTTCCGCTGCATGATGTCGGGCACCGGGATTGTGCTGCCGGATCCGGGACAGGATCCGGCCGATGCGGTGTTGTCTCATCAGATTACGCATCTCTCGCTGGTGCCGACGCAATTGATCCGTCTGCTGGCGGACCCGCGGGCGGCGGAGGCAGCCCGCCAGTTGCAGTGTGTTCTCCTCGGCGGGGCCCCGATTCCCCGCAGTCTGATCCGTCAGGCCCTGGATGCCGGTTTCGCGGTCCATCCCACCTATGGCATGACCGAAACCGCCTCGCAAATTTGCACCACCGGCAACGTGACGCCGCTGGCAAGGCGTCTGACCACGGACGGCCGTGTTCTCGACCACCGCATGGTGCGGGTCAAAGCAGACGGCGAAATTCTGGTTCGCGGCCATGTGCTGGCTCTGGGAGAATGGCGGGACGGAGGGGTTCAGCCGCTGGCACTTGAGAATGACTGGCTGCCGACCGGCGATCTGGGGCATCTGGAGGAGGGGTATATGATTGTGACCGGCCGGAAAGACAACCGCTTCATTTCCGGCGGTGAAAATATCCAGCCCGAAGAGATTGAACGGGTGCTCCAGGAGGTGAGCGGCGCGGAGACGGTGGTGGTCACGCCGCGGCCGGATCCTGAGTTTGGCGCCCGCCCCGTGGCCTGGGTCCGCGAAGATCTGCATGACGGTCTGATCGAAATCTGGAACCGGAGTCTGCGGGAGCGGCTGCCCGGGTATATGATCCCGGTGGAATACCGCCCCCTGCCGGACGGGACCGGCTTAAAACCCGACCGGGCAAAGCTGACGGAACAACTCCGTTAACTTTTCCTGGGTTTTGGATTGTTCAGTCAGAATCCTTGCCGTTCTGATGTGAAAGGATTACGAAGCGGACCGGCTGGGGGAAATCATCGGGGGTGAGCGGTGGCAGGGTCCGCAGCAGATAAAAGCGTACGAAATTCCGCCGGACGCGGGGCTGGGTGATCAGGCTGTGAACATTGCCCGGCGTGAGGGCATGCCAGTGCTGGCGTGGCCAATGGATCAGGTCAAATTCCCCGCGGGAGATCCAGCCTTGTTCCCGGTAGGCTGTTTGCAGTGCGGGGGAGGTGATGCGGAGGCCGGCTTCCGGAACCGGGAGAGGCGAATAGATCACCGGCTGCCCGCGAAGATACCAGGCGAGGGGCCAGGTATAGTCCGGATCAACATGGATGACCGCATCCGGTTCGCGCTCGGTCCCGGACTCGAGAATACGCAGCGCGGTCTTGATCTGCGGGCCGGCATGGGCGTAAAAGAGCGGTTCGTTCGGGGATTCGGCCAGAGGACCAACGGCCCGCAGACTGTTGATCACCAGATGCAGCAGGAGGGGGATCAGCAGAAAACGCAGTCGCGTGCGCTGTGCGAAGGCGTCGGCAAGAACCGGACCCGCAAGCAGACAGAGGGGGAGGGTGATGTGAATGAGCAGCCAGGGCATACGCTCTCCGGCGACAGAATAAATCACCGCATTCCCGATTGCCCACATGAGGAAAAGCGCAACCGAGGGCTTGCGCCGGTCTTTGAGGCTGAGTCCAAAAGTGACAAGCAGAAGCGGGGTGTACAGAAGTAGCAGTGACAGATAGAACATCGGGTCGGATGCGCCCCGCTGCACCCCGTGTTGTGCCAGCCAGTACCCCAGTCCTGCGGCAATTCCGCTGGTGAGACCCTGGGCCGGGTTGCTGAGCAGGGTGGAATACAGCAGCACCTGGATGCTCCAGAACAGCAGAAACGCTCTGACCCAGGTGTTGAATAAAGACCGGGTCTTAAACCAAAAGACCGCCAGGAGCCAGGAGACACAGGAGAGCGCGGCGGCGGCAATGAGGGTGGCTCGCTGTACGGCCGGATCCCGTGATGCGGTGGGGTCAATCCCAAGCAGAGACAGGGGCAGCGCGGCGGCGAAGGGAAGGGCGAGGGTGAGGAGGGTGACGGCAAGATCCGCCCACCGCCTGTCCGCGCAATGGAACCTGCGTGTCTTGTGAAAGCCGATGCCGGTGAAAACCAGTGCACTCACACCGAGCACAGTGCCATGGATAAATGCAACTTCTTTGCAGGCAAAGCTCAAGGCCAGGCTGACAGAGAGTCCAATCAGATACTTTGCGTCGGCGGATTCCCGGTACCGGAGCGCGGACCAGACCAGCAGCAGTGTGAAAAGACAGATGTAGATGTCGTTGCGAAGATAGCGGCTGTAGAAAAGCAGTCCGGGTGAGAGGGCGACGAGGGCGGCGGCGATTCGCGCGCCGCGGCGGCCCAGCCAGCGCGGGTAGAGCCAGGCCGTCACCGCCACACAGGCGGTGCCCAGCAGGGCCGGTACAAGGCGCGCGGTAAAATCGTTTGCCCCGAACAGAAGATAGACCAGGGCATTGAGATGGAAAAGCAGCGGGCCGTGCATCATGGGGTCATGCTCATAGTGAAAGGCGCTGGAAAGATACCAGGCGTAGAGCGCGTGCAGGGATTCGTCATGGCTCATGGCCCGGTGCCCAAGTCCGGCAAGGCGGCTGACCAGCGCAAAGAGCGTCAGCAGCCCCGCATAAAGCGAATGACGGCTGAGAAAAGCCGGGGGACGAAGACATAAAGATGGAAAACCGGGGCGGTTGGCGTGCGGGAGGGACATGGGAGAAGAAGTATAATCACGCAGAAGAAAAAGAAAAGATTGCTTTTTCCAATAGGATTGTCATAGTGTGGGAGTCAGTTGGCCGTTTTGTTGGCTTTGTGATCTGTTTCTGCCCTTTTTTTGGCATCGAGTGTAGAGCGGTTTTTTATGTATGATGATGCCTGGAAAAGAACTGAAACGACGATGAATATTTACGTGGGCAATTTGCCCTACACCATGAATGACGCTGAGCTCGAAGCCCTTTTTGCCGCTTACGGCTCAGTCCAGTCCGCCAAGGTCATCCAAGACCGTGAAACGCAGCGTTCCAAAGGCTTCGGCTTTGTGGAAATGGACGATGAAGGCGGACGCGAAGCGGTCGCCCAACTGAACGATTCCCCCATTGGCGGGCGTCCTCTCCGTGTCAATGAAGCCCGTCCCCGCGAAGACCGCGGTGGTGGGGGTGGATTTGGCGGCGGCGGTGGCGGCGGCGGCGGTGGATACCGCGGCGGCGGCGGCGGCGGCGGTTTCCGCGGCGGTGACCGTCGCGGAGGCGGTGGTGGCGGTCGCGACCGTTACTAAGCCGGCAGCACCAGTTGCCTGAGATCTCCGGCGTTCTGAACGCCGGGATCTTCTAAAACCCTTTTTCCGTTTTCCGGGAAAAGGGTTTTTTACGTTTACGGTACTCGGTAGGGGTCATGCCGGTAAAGTCACGGAAGCTCCGGTTGAAGCGGGAGAGCGTGGAGTATCCGACGTGTGAGGCAATATCCGCGACCAGATTGTCCGTTTCGATCAGAAGCTCGCAGGCACGGGCAAGGCGCACCTCGGTGAGATAATCTTTGAACCGCAGGCCGGTTGTCTGGTGAAAAAGCCGGCTGAGATGTTCGGGCGAAATCCCGCACGCCTCCGCGAGCGATCCGAGACGGACGGATTCTCCGTAGTGTTTGCGGATGGATTCGCAGACATAATGGATATTGGCGGGAAGAATGTTTTCGGGAGGGATGGCGGCGGCCGGCGGTTCCTCCAGCCGGTGATGCACGCCTTTGAGGCCGAGTTCGATCCAGCGACAGACCGCCTCAATTTGCCGGGGTGTGAAACAGGGGGCTGTCTCCCAGCGGCGTTTCCACTCCATCCAGGACAGCGGACCGCCAATCCGCGCGTTCCGGGTCCAGGCCTCCTGCGTCTCGCTTTCTCCGCTCCCGGGGTCCCGGTATCCGATGAGGAGCAGATAGCCCAGGGTTTGATCGTCGATCCGGAGAGGATGGATAATTTGCCGGAGACCGGACGCGCAGCAGGTCGGGACGGTCTGCCGGGGGGAGAGGCCGGTGAGAAGTCCCAGACGGTGGCGGAGACAGGTGTCGCGGGTGGCCGGATGGGTATGCAGCGAGCGGCAGAGCGGACGGGTTTCCCGGCGGGGACAGCTCAGAAGCGTATTGCCGAGAGGGTCGAGAAACAGTGTGTCCAGTTTGGTGAGATGGTGAAGATCTTCGAGAAGATTTCTGAACGATTCGGCCCGGAGTAAACGGGCCCGGAGTGCTTTTTGCAGCGAGTCGGGCATGGACGGGGTTCAGTCGATCAGGGTTTGCACGGCCTGGGCGGAGCCATTGTAGAAAAACCACCCGAGGCCGCTGGTGAAGAGGAGTTGTCCGTAGAGGGCATGTTCCAGGCAGGTGAGGCGAAGGCTGCGGGTTTGCTGCCAGGTGCCGGCAAAGAGCAGACCGGCAATCAACGTCAGGAGTGGGGCCAGCGGATTGAGGAAAAAAGCATGGGCCCAGCTGAAGAGGAGGGCGTTGGCCGCGATGAGTCCCCGTCCGTTTCCGAAAAGCGGGGGGTAGCGCTGCAGAAAAAAGGTGCGGAAAATAAAATGCTGTGGGAGAACGGAGAGGAGGGGATAGAGAAGCAGAATCAGCAGCCAGAGCCCGGTGCGTTCCCGGGGAAGACGGAAAAGCAGCCCGGGATCCATGAGCCGCGTAAGCAGGATCAAAAGCAGGCCCGCGGCCGCCGCGCGCAGGAGGATGCGTTTCAGGTGTGGACGCAAGGGCGGGGTGGACTGGCGGAAACGGATACGCGGATCAAAGAGGGCGAGGAGAAATGTGAGGCCGGTCATGCCGAGCAGGATCGGAAAAAAGGGCAGTCCGCCATGAAGTTGAAGAAAAATTAACCCTGCGGGAATGACACCGAAGAGCAGAAGGCATTCGGCGGCAAGAAACACCCGGCCGGGAGAATGCCGGGGAAGGCGGGCGCGGAGGACATCGAACGCGGCGGACATGGTGTGCGGCTCAGAGAAATGGACGGCGGTTCAGAACCTGGCGGAGCGATCGGCGGGTGCGGACATAGCCGGGGAGAATGTGCTGAAGTTCAGCAATGGCGCACAGCGACCTCGTGGTCAGCACCAGATCGTTGAGGCGCCCGGCCTGCGCCTGTTCTTTGAGGTAGCGGAGCCAGCGGTGTGAAAAACGGCGCAGCATTTGCAGGCATTCCTCATGACGGTGCGGGGTAATGCGCATGGAGCGGGACAGGGCATAAATCAGGGGCAATTCCCGGGCGTTGAGGTCCCGGCTGAAGAGCGACCAGTTCGTTTCGAGCATTTCGAGAATGGTGTCAATCAGCCGCCAGGGAAAGGGATGGGGCATCCGCGCGGAATTATAAACTGTCAGGACCGGGAACAGCCCCTGAAGATAGGGGAAAAGCGTGTACTGCTCCAGGAGAACGACGGGGGTGATGCTGTTTTTTTTGACCAGGCCGGTATGTTCGTCAAAGGCCCGGTTGAACCAGTGAAACCAGGCATCCTCCCAGTGATGAGACGCTTCATCTCCGAGGGTCATCAGCGTGAAGACCGCAGCGGAAAACTCTCCGGCCGCGGCCGGGTCCTCCTCCCAGGGGAGTTTGTCCAGCAGAAGCGGCAGTTCCACGGGATCGGCGTAAGGCATGAGGCTGTGGGGCGTATGGGACAGCCGCATGTCGAAGCATTCCAGCGCGGCGGCACAGGCGGCGGTCGCGGCCGGATCCGGTTGTCCCTTGCACATCACCAGCCCGGTGGTTTTGTCCTGGGTACTGCGGAGACCGTTGATCCATTTATCCCGTTCGCCGCTGTGGCCCGGCAGGACCCCGAGGATATACAGCAGACTCACGGCCGCCGTCGAGGCTGCGGGGTCGCTTTCCCCTCCCGGGGTCCGTGAAAAACTTCCGGGTTGATCAAGTCGGCAGGCATTCAGCAACTGCAGTGCGGCGTCGAGAACGGCTTGGATATCGAGAAACGGCATGGAAGATATCAATCAGTTTAACAGGATTTTGCGAGCTAAAACCCTGAACGCTTTGGGTTTATTGCGTTGGGGGGTTCCGGTAAAGCTCCAGAATGCGGGTAACATAGGCCCGGGTACTCGGAAACGGGATAAAGGCGATCAGTTCCTCCGGGGTTTCCACTTCGCGGGCCCAGGCGCGGATCCGGGAGGGACCGGCGTTGTAATATGCCAGTGCAAAGGGCACGGGATCCTCCCGGTCCGCAAACTCATCCAGGCCCTGGCGCAGATACCAGGCGGAAATCCGTGCATTGGTGGTTAAATGAAACAGCTCCTCCTCGGTGGGAACAGGGTTTTCGGTCCGCTCGGCCCAGTGCCGGGCGGTGTTGGGCATAATTTGAAACATGCCGATCTCGCCGGCGGCACCCCGGGCCCGGGGATTCATGCGGCTTTCCTGAATGGCGACGGCACGGAGCAGCCGCCAGTCAATCCGGTGCTCGTGCGCGGCGGTGAGCAGCGCCCGGTCTGTCTGGTGGGCACGGTACAGCAGTGGCGTGCCGATAAGCAGCGGCAGACTGAACAGCGCGATACGGAGGAGGTGTTCGGTTCTCATGGTTGTTGACTTTATTTTCAGGGAGTTTCTGTCATAGTGTGTTCGATGTCAATGCCCGCTTCCTCTTTAACGCCGGATTCCCGCCCGAAGGTGGCCAGAGTCGTGGTGGATGTTTCGCTGGACAAGGTGTTTGATTATGCCGTGCCGTCAGAATTGGCGGACCGCCTGCATGTGGGCTCCCAGGTGACGGTCCCTTTCGGAAGAAGGGATGCGGAGGGCTTTGTGGTGGGGTTGGCGGCCTCGTCGGCCTTTGCAGACTTGAAGTCGGTTAAAGCGGTCAAAGATGACCGGCCGCTGGTGGACCCGAAGCTGATGCGGCTGGCGGAGTGGATGGCGGGGTACTATGCCGCGCCGATTGAAGCGGCGGTCCGGACCGTACTGCCCGGAGCGGTGCGCCGGAAAGGCAGCGGGTTCCGTAAACAACTCTTTGCCTACCCCACAGAGAAGGCCGGCGAGGAGGCAGCCCAGGCGGATTTGCGGAAACGCGCCCCGCGTCAGGCGGCGGCTTTGGATATCCTCCTGAGCGGATCGGAAATGCTGGTTTCCGACCTCGTGCGCGCCGCCCGGGTGACCCACGCCACCGTCCGGGGTCTGGAGGCGTCCGGCTTTTTGCGCATTGAGGAGTCGGTCCTGGGGCGCGATCCGCTGGCGGGTCAGACCTTTCTGCGGACAAAGCCGCTGAGGCTGAACGAAGAACAGAAGGCGGCTCTGGCAAAAATTACCGCCGGGCTCGACCGGGAAACCGCAGGCGTGGTTCTGCTGCACGGGGTAACCGGGAGCGGAAAGACCGAAGTCTATCTTCAGGCCCTCCAGCACACGCTGGATACCGGGAGGGATGCCATCGTGCTGGTGCCGGAAATTGCACTGACCCCGCAGACCGTGGAGCGCTTTCGCGGTCGCTTCGGCGAGGGGCTGGCGGTGCTGCACAGTCATTTGTCCGACGGAGAACGCCACGACGAATGGTACCGAATCCGGAACGGAGAGGCCCGCATTGTGGTGGGGGCGCGTTCGGCACTGTTCGCCCCCGTGAAGCGCTTGGGCCTCATCGTGGTGGACGAGGAGCATGAAGGAACCTACAAACAGGAGGAGGCCCCCCGCTATCATGCGCGGGACATGGCGGTGATGCGCGGACATCTGGAAGGCGCGATGGTCGTGCTGGGCTCGGCCACACCCTCGGTGGAAAGCATGGTGAATGTGCGGCGGGGCAAATATGAACTCGCGCGGCTGGATCTGCGGGCCGATGACCGGAGACTGCCGGTGATGCGGGTGGTGGACATGAAGCATGAGAAATACGAGGGACGCCCGGTACTCTTTTCAAATGATCTGGTTGAGGGCATCCGGCTGCGGTTGACCCGGGCGGAGCAGGTGATTCTTTTTCTGAACCGGCGGGGGTATTCTCACAACCTCTGCTGCCCGGAATGCGGGCATATTCCTGAATGTCCCGACTGCAGTGTGTCGCTGACCTTTCACAAACGCCTCGGCTATTTGCGCTGCCATCTCTGCGGTCATGCGGAGCGCGTGCCGGAGAGCTGCCCGAGCTGTTCCGCGAAAGACTGGAAATATGTGGGCACGGGCACCGAAAAAATTGAATCCACCATCTGCAAGCTCTTCCCCCAGGCCCGTGTTAAACGGATGGACAGCGACACCATGACCTCGAAACATGCCTATCAGCATGTACTCGGAAGTTTCAGAAAAGGGGAGATTGATATCCTCATCGGCACGCAAATGATTGCCAAAGGCCTGCATTTTCCCAATGTGACACTGGTGGGGGTGATCAATGCGGATGGAACCCTGCACATGCCCGATTTCCGGAGCGGGGAGCGGGCCTTTCAGCTCTTCACGCAGGTGGCCGGGCGCGCCGGTCGCGGGGATGTGGCCGGAGAGGTGATCCTGCAGACCTACACCCCCACGCATCCGGCGGTGCAGGCGGCCAGACGCGGCGCCTACGACACGTTTATTGACCAGGAAATTGAGTTCCGCCGGGAGCTGGAATACCCGCCCTTCACCCATATGATCTGTGTGCATCTTCGCGGGCCGGATGAACGGCAGGTGGAATTTACCGCTGAGCAGTTGTTCCGCGAGCTGGAGCGCTTTGTGGATGAAAACAACGTGCGGCTTGCGCCCCCGGCCGCGGCCGCGATTGCCAAAATTCAGCGCAATTTCCGCTTTCAAATCCTTGCAAGGGCCGACCGGGTGAGTGACTTCACCCGTCCATACCGGCATGTTCTCAAACACATGACCCTGCCGGGGAAAGTGCAGGTCATTCTGGATGTGGATGCGGTGAGTCTCTTTTAGCGCGAATCAGACGGCACGGCGAAAGGAGAGACGGTTGGTGGGGCGGGTGTCGCGCCAGACGAGTTCGAAGTCGCTGACTTCGTCTTCGTGGGGGATGTAGACTTCTGCGGGGGTCCAGCGGGGATCCTGCTGGAGAACTTCAGCCACCTCCTCGAAATAGTTCCGGTTGTCGGTGGCGAAATGAACGAGGCCGTCCGGGGAGAGCGCCTGATTGAGGCTGTCGAGAAATTCGGGGCCGAAGATACGGTTTTTGTGGTGTTTTTCCTTCGGCCAGGGGTCGGGAAAATAGACAAAACAGATGTCGATCCAGGCGGGAGGAATGAGATGATTAAGGGTATACATGGCCTCCATGCGCAGGAGACGGATGTTCCGGAGTCCGGCGCGGCAGGCTTTGCTGTCGATTTTGCGGATACGGCGGAGCTTGCGTTCAACCCCCAGGAGGCGGGCATCGGAATTGCGGGCGGCGTGGGCAAGCAGAAAACGTCCTTTGCCGCAGCCGAGATCCAGAATCCGCGGGCCGCTCTGTTCCCATTCGTTTTCGAGATCCAGCGGTCCCAGCCAGTCGTCCGGCCAGAGTCGCAGGCTGACGCCTTCGGGCATGGGTTTGGGGCATCTCATCCCCGGGCCTCCAGCAGGGCGCGGATGGCGGCGACGTCCTCCTCGATTTTCCGGCGGAGTTTTACGGTGTCGGGCAGCGGTTCGGGCGGACGCCGGAAGGCAATTAGGTCCACAGCGATGTTGCGGCCGTAGAGGTCGCCGCTGAAGTTCAGCAGGTGCACCTCGACCAGGCTGGGGTGATGGGTGATGTATCCGGCGCCCATGAAGGTTTCCGTGTCCACCCGCACGAGCATGGCGTAGACCCCGGCGGGCGGCAGCAATTCCTGTTCGGGGGTGAAGTTGGCGGTGGGAAAGCCGAGGGTGCGGCCGAGTTGCTTGCCGCCCTGGACGGTGCCGCAGAGGCGGAAGGGGCGGCCCAGCATGGCTTCGGCGGCGGGCAGATCCCCGCGCAGGACAGCGTGCCGGATGCGGGTGCTGGAGATGCGCTCGTTTTGCCAACAGGTTTCCGGGCGGACATGGACGGCCCATCCATAGCGCGCGGCGGTTTCGCGCAACAGGTGAATATCCCCGCGGCCGCGGCGGCCGAAGCGCCAGTCCGGTCCCACAACAATTCCCTGCAGTCCGGGAAGGGCGCGGTGAAGCTCCTCCAGAAAGGCTTCCGGTTCCTGGGCCGCGCGTTCCGGGGTGAAGGGCAGACGGAGGTGGACCTCGACATTCAACTCCGAGAGCAGGTTCTGGATGCGGGCTTCCGTGCACAGCAGGGGAGGGGCATCCTCCGGGCGCAGTACCCGCATCGGATGGGGGAAAAAGCGCAACACACCCACCCGTCCGCCCTGGGCCCGTGCGTGGGCGATGATTTCCGCGTGACCCCGATGCAGTCCGTCGAAGGCGCCAATGGCCAGGGTGACCGGGTTTTCCGGCTCTGGAAAATCGTCAAGACCGTGTACCAGCAGGGCTGACATGCTCAACTCTCCAGAAGCGGGTGCAGCCGTTCGGTCATGGTCTCCAGATCCATCTCCCGCAGCGCGTCCACGGTGACCGCATCGTTCACGGAGAAATGTCCCGAGCCGGTGCGCCGCAGGGCGCTGAGATGGGCACCGCAGCCGATTTTTTCGCCAAGATCATGGGCCAGGGTCCTTACATAGGTGCCCTTGCTGCAGCGCACGCGGAGTCCAACCACCGGGGGCTCCCATTCCAGCAGCTCCAGCTGATGGATGGTGACAGGGCGGGGCTCCCGTTCGATGGTTTTGCCCTGCCGTGCGAGTTTGTAGAGCGGCACGCCGTCTTTTTTGAGGGCGGACACCATCGGCGGGATTTGCAGGATGTCTCCGGTGAATTCCGGCAGCAAAGCCTCCACGGATTCGCGGGAGAGGTCCGGGGGAAGGGGGCGGGTTTCGAGCACTTCACCCTCACGGTCCTGGCTGTCGGTGGTGGTGCCGAGGGTGAAGGCCCCTTCATAGATTTTTTCGCCGGCCATGACCGCATCGCTGCATTTGGTTCCTTTGCCCAGGAGCAGAACCAGCAGGCCGGTGGCCATGGGGTCCAGGGTGCCGCCATGCCCGACTTTGGCCAGGCGGTAGCGGTTTTTGACAAAATTAACCACATCGTGGGAGGTCCAATCAGCCGGTTTGTCGACCAGAAGGATGCCGTCGAGTTCGAGGCCTTTGCGTTTACGGTTCCGTTGAGCCATCTTTCCGGTCAGTCCTCTTCAGCGGGCGGCGGGAGGTGATCGAGAATGTCCAGCACCCGGTCCGCCTGGATGAGGGTGTCGTCCACCACAAACTGCAAGTGCGGCGTGTATTTCAGGACCACGTGGGAGGCCATCATCTGCTGAATATCTTTGCGCTTCCGGTTCAGAGCGCGGGTGACCTCCACGGGATCGGGAATGCCGTTCTCGTCCGAAAGCACCGAAATCAGTACCCGGGCTTTACGGAGATCCGGCGCGCAAATGACGCGGGCGACTGTGATACGGGCCAGATCCAGCGGATCGTCAAACTGCACCCGGTAGAGGCACAGGGCGATTTCGCGCTGAAGCAGTTCGTTGACCCGGTCTATGCGTTGGGAGGACATGAATCAGAGTGCCTGTTTGACGTCTTCGGTCAGGTACACCTCAATGATGTCGCCGGTTTCGAAGTCGTCATAGTTTTCCAGGCCAATGCCGCATTCCTGGCCGTTTCCGACCTCATTGACATCATCCTGGAACCGCTTGAGGGTATGCACCCCGCCCTGGTAAATGACATCTTTGGCGCGGCCGCGCAGGACGCGGGCACGGGCTTTGGCGCGGATACGGCCGTCGATCACGATGCAACCGGCCACACTGCGGGCCTTGCGAAGCTTGAAGATCTGACGGATCTCGGCATGGCCGATGATTTTCTCCTGCTGCACCGGCTTGAGCAGTCCGGTCATTGCCGCAGTGATATCATCAATCAGCTGATAGATGATGTCATAGAGGCGGATCTCAACTCCTTTGTGTTTGGCGGCGCGGACGGCGGCGTTGTCTTTGCCGACGTTGAAGCCGATGATCAGCGATCCGGAGCTGCTGGCGAGCAGCACATCGTTTTCGTTGATGGGGCCAATGCCGGAGCTGATGAATTTGAGGCGGACTTTGTCGCTCTTAATTTCTTTCAGCGAAGAGGTGATGGCTTCCAGGCTGCCTTTGACGTCGCATTTGAGCAGAATCTGCAGTTCCTCGATGTCGTCGAGGCCGGCCTGGGCGAAGAGATCGTCGAGCGAAAGCCCGCGTTCCGGGCCCTGGAGGGCGGTGGTCCGATTGGCTTCTTCGCGTTCGGCTGCAAGTTGCTTGGCGACTTTGTCGTTTTTGACGATTTCAAATTCATCCCCGGGGGAGGGCACATCACTGAGGCCCATGACTTTGACCGCGTGGGACGGGCCGGCGGATTTCACGCGCTTGCCGTTATGATCGATCAGGGCTTTAATGCGTCCGGCGGATTCACCGCAGAGCATGGCATCGCCGACATGGAGAATGCCTTCGGTGACCAGGACACTGGCGGTGGCGCCCATGCCGGTTTCCAGTTCGGCCTCAATCACATAGCCTTTGGCGGGAACGCCGAGGGTGGACGTGAGTTCGAGAATTTCCGCCTGGAGATTGACCATTTCGAGAAGATCGTCAATGCCTTCGCCGGTCATGGCGCTCACAGGGACCACCATGGTTTCACCGCCCCAGTCTTCGGGGGCGAGACCTTCTTTTTGCAGTTCCTGTTTCAGGCGGTCCACATTGGCGTTGGGCAGATCGATTTTGTTGGCGGCCACCATCAGGGTGACGCCCGCCTCCTGCGCATGTTTGATTGCTTCGCGGGTCTGGGGCTTGATGCCCTCATCCGCGGAGATCACGATAATTGCGATGTCCGTCAGGTCGGCGCCGCGGGCGCGCATGGCCGAGAAGGCCGCGTGTCCGGGGGTGTCAAGAATGGTGATTTCCTTGCCGCCGATTTCAATCGTGTAGGCACCGATATGCTGGGTGATGCCCCCGGCTTCGCCTTTGACGACGTTGGCCTTGCGGATACGGTCGATCAGCGACGTTTTGCCATGGTCCACGTGACCCAGGAAGGTGATGACCGGCGGGCGGGTAACCTGGGAGGGGTCTTTCGCTTTCCCCTCCTGTGCGGCGCCCTTGATGTTTTTGTTTTTCTTCTTCTTTTCTTTCGCGGGTTTGGGCGGAGCGGGAGGCTCGGCTGCCGCAGGCGCTTCCTTCTTCGCACCCGATTCGGGTTTTGCCGCCGCTTTGGGGGCTTCAATCACCGGTTCCGGTTTGGGCTTGGGCGGTTCCGTCAGCACCTTGAATCCGTTGGCCTCGGCCAGAATTTTGGACTGGGCGCGGGTAATTTTCTGGTTGATACTGGCAAAGACCCCCATTTTCATCAGGGAGGCAATCAACACGTTGGCTTTGACATCGATTTTGGCGGCCAGCTCTTTGACCGTGACATCCTCGAACAGTTCCAGGACCGGCGGACCTTTTTCGACTTCAGGTTCAGGTTCCGGTTCCGGTTCGGGGGCCGGCGCAGCCGTTTCTTCCGATGCGGACACCGGTTCTTCAGCGGGGGCCGGATCCGTCACAGGTGCAGCCGCGGCCGTCTCTTCCGGTTCTGATTCGGCAGCCGGAGTGGCGGCTTCACCGGGGACGGGTTCAGGGGCTTCCCCGGTGACATCCTCGGTCAGGGCGGCGACCTGCTCCGGCGTCAGGGCGCAAAAGTGGTTCTGGGCATCAATGCCCTGCATTTCGACAAGCTCCATGAGCTCGCCGCTGGACACATTCAGTTTTTTCGCAAGTTCAAATATCCTCATAAATCTTTTTCTGCACTTCCGTATGTTTTCTCGTAGTAGGTTTCCGCGCTGACCTTGATCTTCTTGGCGGTCATCGCGTCGATGACTTCGGCATCGGCCAAGTCATCGGATTCGGCGGCCATGATCCCTTCCAGGGTCAAAAAGCCGTTTTGAACCAGAGCAATAGCCTGCTCCTCGGAGATTCCGGGGATTGCGGCCAGGGTTTCAATCGCTTTTGCGACTTTTTCCTCAAAATTCAGTTCCACTTCCTCGCGCTCAATGTCCACCTTCCAGCCGGTCAGCTTCGCGGTCAGGCGGGCGTTCTGCCCCTTTTTGCCGATCGCGAGGGAGAGTTGTTCGGGATGGACCATGACTTTGACCGTCTGCGTGGCCTCGTCGACCAGCACCTTGGACAGCACCGCCGGCTGGAGGGCGTTGGTGATGTATGTGGCGATATCGGGATGATAGCGGATGATATCGATTTTTTCCATGCCGAGTTCACGGCGGATGTTATTCACCCGGATGCCGCGCATGCCCACGCAGGCACCGACGGGATCGACTTTGGGGTCGTGGCACCAGACGGCGACTTTGCTGCGGAAGCCGGCTTCACGGGCCACGCCTTTGATTTCCACCACGCCCTGGGCGATTTCCGCGACTTCGAGTTCGAAGAGGCGGCGCACGAAATTGGGATGGCTCCGCGAAAGAATAATCTGCGGGCCGGAGGGGGGATTGGTGACATTGACGACGTAGCAGCGAATGCGGTCGTTCACCCGGTATTCCTCAGTCGGCACGCGCTCGCGGGCGCCGAGAATGCCTTCGCCGACCCCCAGGTCCACAATCACATCGTTGCGTTCAAAGCGGCGGATGGTTCCGGTGGCGATATCGCCGATCCGGTCTTTGTGCTCGTCGAAAATTTTGTCTTTTTCGGCCACGCGGATCCGGTGGAGAATGGCCTGCTTCGCGGTCTGGGCGGCGATGCGGCCGAACTGCTGGGGCTCCACTTCGCGCTCGATTTCGTCGCCGACTTCGGCATCTTCTTTGATCTGCCGGGCATCCAGCAGCGAAATCTCCGAATCATCCGCCGGAAAGCCTCCCACCACGGTGACACTGGCCCAGGCCTGAATCTTGAACGTTTTGCGGTCGATGGACACCCGCAGATGATCCTTCGCATATTCGCTCTTGCGCGACGCGGTGATCAGGGCGCTTTCCACGGCCTCAAGCATCGTTTCGCGGTCGATCCCGCGCTCGCGTTCCATGTATTCGATGACAGCTTGGAGTTCTGTGTTCATGATGTTTCGTTTCGATAAAGGACTGGAAGGAAAAGAGAAGTTAAGACAAAAAAGAGTGGGGCGAACCCACTCCAAATCCTAACCGGCTGAAAGTGTGGGAGACGCTACCGGAAAACGCCCCAAAGGTCAATGTTGTTTTTCGTTTCTTAGGGTTTTGAGAAGCTGGAAACGCTTGCCAGAGTCGGTGTTTTGCACTAGAAGCGCGCTATGCGATCCCCGTTTCAGCTCCATACCCCCGCAGAGGAGGTGCAGTTTATGCGCCAGGTGCTCGGTATTGACCGCAAAGAGGCGCTTCTGGACCGGGTGATCGACAATTTCAACGTTCTGCAGGCCCGTTCGGCCATGCTCCTGAGCCTGGTGACCCTGTGCCTGACGATTTCAGGGTTCAGCGGTCACCGGATTGCCGCCTCCGGAACGGTGCCGGCGCTCTTGCTGGCCTTTGGCCTCGCCCTGGTGGTGCTTTCCGCCGTGTTGCTGATGCTGGGGCCTTTACAACTGCGCTGGGCCACCCGCCGCCGCTGTGGCGAATCGCTCGACGAACTGCTCGAAGCGCTGATCCACCTGCGCAACCTGCGGACGCGGCGCTATCACATCGCGGTGATGATTTTAATTCTGGGACTGAGTGCCTATGTGGCCTCGGTCGTTCTGTCGATTGTTCCTTAAGGAAATTCCTTTTATGCAAAACGCTCTGCTTGAAACCTGCTGTCCCGATTTGACCCTCCTGGCCCGCGGCAAAGTCCGCGACATTTACGAAGTCGACGACCGGCACCTGCTGTTTGTGGCCACCGACCGGATCAGCGCCTTTGATGTCATCATGAAGAACGGGATTCCCGGCAAGGGCGCGCTGCTCACAAAAATCAGCCTGTTCTGGTTTCAGTGGCTGGGGGAGCGCATCCCGCATCATCTGGTGACGGCGGACATCAACGAAATGCCGGAAACCGTCCGCCAGTATGCCGATCAGCTTGCCGGCCGCAGTATGCTGGTGAAACGCTTGAAGATTCTCCCGGTGGAGGCGATTGTGCGGGGGTATCTGGCCGGCTCCGGCTGGGCCTCCTATCAGAAAAACGGCACCGTTTGCGATCTGCCGCTGCCGGCGGGCCTGCGGCAATGCGACGAACTTCCCGAACCCCTTTACACCCCCAGCACCAAAGCCGAGCTGGGCTCCCACGACATGAACATCCCCCCGGAACGCGCCCGCGAAATCCTCGGGGCCGACGCGGCGGAGGCGGTGGAACGCATTTCCCTGCAGCTCTACCGCGAGGCCCGGGCCTATGCCGCCGGACGCGGGATTCTGCTGGCCGACACCAAATTCGAATTCGGCGTGGACGGGCAGGGGCGGGTCACCCTCGCGGACGAAATTCTCACCCCCGACAGCTCGCGCTTCTGGCCGCTGGACAGCTATGCCCCCGGACAGGATCAGCCCAGTTTTGATAAACAATTCGTGCGCAACTATCTCGAATCGATCCAGTTCGACAAGCAAACGCCCGTCACCCTGCCCGACACCGTCATCGAGGCCACCCTCCAGCGTTATCAGGAAGCCTGCGACCGTCTGACGCAGTCCTGATGCCTTGGCCCCCTTATTCCTCTTCCCCGGGCATACCGGTAAAGGTGCTCACATCCAGCCGCCGGGGGGAGGTGGCATTGGGACGGATGGTAACCAGCGTCGGACTGTCGGCCCGGACATGAACCGCGCCGGTGTAGCGCCGCCCGCCGCTGCCGTCGATTTCCTCCAGGAAAATCCGCATCCGGCCTGTTTCAAGGTCCACAATATGATGAGTGCCGGGGGGCAGCATGATTTCCTGATCCCCAAAGGTCAGCCGAACCGGATTCTCGAGAAAATTGTGGAAGGCCACATTGCCGTCCTCAAAAAGTGGGGCACTGACATCGAGGACATTGGCGTGAACCAGACCGTGTTCATTCTCGCTGCCCGGTTCCACCAGAATCAGCGCCTCCTGCACACCGGACTTCAGCTGCAGACGAATCCACGGGCTGCTCCGCCGGGAATCCTCCGACGGCCGGGACACCAGAACCTCTCCATTAGGCGGAACCTGGAAAATGGGACTGTAGCCATTCCGGCTCAGGCGGATCGTGCGGACCCCATCTGTGGTGGTGACCTCGACCGAGGAGGGGATTTCCGCCCACTGACTGTCCTCCGTGAGAATCCCGCGCACCGGCGGCACAAAGATGCGGGCGCGGATGGGCGCGGGAAACTGAGCCGAGGCCGGGGAGAACGCCGCCTGTGCGCCAAACACGCAGAGAAGGCCGATAAAGGAGCGAAATGTGATGTACATCTTGAAATCCTAGAACGTCGCCAATCATTTCACAAGGAAAAACCTTTAAGTTTTAACGATTTCAGGGCAAGGGCCATGTCCGGGAACATCGGAGCCCGGAGGGTGATCTCCGCGGCGGTGTGCGGGCAGGTGAAGGCCATCCGGGCGGCGTGCAGCATTTGCCGCGGGATCGTTCGTTCCACCGCACTGAGGACCGGAGCATTCTGCCCGTAGGTCCGTTCCCCCACAATCATCAGGTCTTTCTGCAGCAAATGCCGCCGGATTTGATGGGTGCGGCCGGTCGGAATCCGGCAGCGGACCACGGCATGGGTCCGGGTCCGGGTCAGCACACTTACTTCGGTCAGCGCTTCTTTGTTGTCCAGTCTGGACGAAATCGTGAACTGATTGTCTTCGGGCACCCCGCGCACAATCGCGAGATACTCCTTCCGCACCGCCTTCTCGCGGAACCGCTCAATATACGGGCCGCGGTCGGTGCCTTCCCCGGCAAAAAGAATCACCCCGCTGGTGTCTTTGTCCAGCCGGTGCAGGGCGCGCAGACCGGGCTGATGCTCCTGATCCCGCAGACGCGCCTCCAGACTTCCGTTTGCGGACTCACTCACCAGCCCCGGCGGCTTGTTCACCGCCAGAATCCACGAATCCCGCCAAAGGAGATCCAGCCGCTCCGGCGGGCGGACCGCCAAGGTGCTTTCCGGAGCGGGCAGGGTGATCACATCCGACGCCTGCAACGGATGCCGTGCCATCCAGATCCGCTTGCCGTTCACAAACACATTGCGCGAATCAATCAGCGCCTTGGCCTGGCGGTTCGTCAGCTCCAGCCGGCCGCGCAAAAGTTCCTGAAGGGTTTTTCCCGCGTCCGCGGCGGTCAGGCGAAGGGTGTGCAGTTGAGGAGGCATGGGCGGGCTATACCCTTTTCAGGCCCCCTCTGTAAAGGAACCGCATCGGAATTTTACGGTTTTGGCGTGACCCCAGGGCAAAAAACTGACAAGACCCGCGCCACCTTTCGGTTTCCGATCCTCGGAAAATCTGCGACGGTGTTTTCCGATGATCGGAAAACCGCCACACGAATTTTCCGATCATCGGAAAAGGATGCTTTCACTTTTCCGACGGTCGGAAAAGCTTTTTTCAGGCGTAAATACTTTTTGAAGGATACAGTTTATGAAACGTTCTCATACTTGCGGTGCTTTGACGGCGGAACAGGTCGGCCAGGCGGTCACGCTTTGCGGCTGGGTGGACACGGTGCGGGATCACGGGGGCATTCTGTTCATTGATTTGCGCGACCGCTATGGCATGACTCAGGTGGTGTGCGATCCGGATGACAGTGCAGCGGCGGCGGAAGTGGCCAAGTCCACCCGTCCCGAGTTTGTGATTCAGGTCAAAGGCACCGTGCGGGCCCGTCCGGCGGACATGGTGAATCCCCGCATCGCCACCGGCGCGATCGAGGTGGTGGGCGAGGGGCTGACGATTCTGAACACCAGCAAAACCCCGCCGTTTCCGCTGGATGAAGACAAGGCCGCCAAGGTGCACGAGGAACTGCGCATGGAGAGCCGCTACCTGGATCTGCGGCGGGCTTCGGTGCAGCGCGGCCTGATTCTGCGGCACAAAATGGCCATTGCCGTCCGTAAATTTATGGACGAGCAGGAGTTTATTGAAGTCGAGACCCCGATCCTCACCAAAAGCACGCCCGAAGGCGCGCGCGATTATCTGGTGCCCAACCGGGTGACCCCCGGGACCTTCTACGCCCTGCCGCAGGCTCCGCAGCAGTATAAACAATTGCTGATGGTGGGCGGCATGGACCGCTATTTCCAGTTGGCCCGCTGCTTCCGCGACGAAGACCTGCGCGCCGACCGTCAGCCGGAATTCACCCAGATCGACGTGGAAATGAGTTTTGTGGACGAGGAGGATCTGTACGGGATCATTGACGGGCTGCTGGCCGAAGTGATGGCGGCCTCCGGGCATCCGCGTCCTGAACTGCCGCTGCCCCGCATGAGCTGGCACGAGGCCATGGACCGCTTCGGCAGTGACAAGCCGGACCTGCGCTTCGGCTGGGAGCTGACTTCGCTGGCGGATGTGTTCGCCGAAACCGAGTTCAAGGTGTTCGCGAATGTGCTCAAGAGCGGCGGGGTGATCAAAGCCATCAACTGCAAAGGGCAGTCGGGCATTCCCATCCGCATGATCGATGAATGGACGGCCCTGGCCAAGACCCATGGCATGGGCGGACTGGCCTACATCCGCGTGCAGGAGGACGGCACCTGGAAATCGCCGATCGTGAAATTCTTTTCCGAAGCCGAAGTGGAGGCCCTCCGGGCCAAACTCGACATTGTCCCCGGGGATTTGGTGCTCTTTGCGGCCGAACAGGCAAAGAATGTGGACCCGTTCCTGGGCAAACTCCGTTTGGAGGCGGCCAATTTTGCCGGAATGATTCCGCAGGGCGACTTCAAATTCACCTGGGTGACCGAGTTTCCGCTCTTTGAAGAGACGGATGCCGGACGGCTGGTGTCCATGCACCATCCCTTCACCACGCCCAAGCCCGAGGATGTGCCGCTGCTCGACACCGATCCCGGAAGCGTGCGCGCGGTGGCGTATGACATCGTCCTCAACGGGGTGGAACTGGGGTCCGGCAGTATCCGGATTCACGATTCCGCGCTCCAGGGGAAGATGTTCGACCTGCTCAAGGTTTCCGAAGAGGAAAAAGAAAGCCGTTTCGGGCATTTACTGAAGGCACTCTCCTACGGAGCCCCGCCGCACGGCGGGATCGCGCTCGGCTTCGATCGGCTGGCGCTGCTCATGGACGGCGGCAAAACCATTCGCGACGTCATCGCCTTCCCGAAAAACCACAAAGGCATTGATCTGATGATGGACGCGCCCTCCACCGTGGACGCCAAGCAGTTGCACGATGTGCACATTCAGTTGGATCTGCCGCCTGAGGTGGAGTGAAAATAGGGGGCTCCGGAAATTTGGAGGGGCTATATTCGTGACGCCCATGAAATGAAAACTCAGATTATACTATGAGTTCTTTATCAAGTTCTCCGGTTCCACGAAAGATTGTTGTTTCACTGGGACTGCTTCTGTCGCTGCTTTCCGTTTTTTCGTTCAATCAGCTCACTTTCAGTCTGGACACCTTGTCGGTCACGAAACGAAATTTCTGGGGGCTGATGGTATCGCATGACTGGTCGGTGCCGTTTGCACCGGATAAATTGAAAGTTGTTGAGAACACCGTTTCACTCGGCGGTAGATCGACCCTCTTTTATGGGCCTCAGTTGGATGAAGCTGACCCGGTGACCAACGGGATTCTTTTTTCCAGTTTCGACAGTCGGAAGCGGGGAACCACTGAGCGCCGAATGGCAGGATTGGTTGCAGAAATCGATGAGAACGGTTCT
>PXDP01000159.1 GCA_003565035.1 PVC group bacterium
CGAAAACGTCATGCGGTTCATGACCTTTGACCTGCTCAACCCCAACTCCATGTACGCCTGTCTGACCGCCGCCCGCGAGAACAGCCGCGCCGTCCGCGATGTCATTACCCCCGACATGTGGGAACTCATCAACAGCATGTACCTTATGGTGAAAAGCTACGATTCCAACGCCCGCGGGTTTTACACCAACCCCTTTGATTTCTACCGGGAAATTCAGGAAAATGTGCTCCATTTTTACGGCGTGGAACACGCCTCAACCTTCCGCGGACAGGCCTGGAACTTCAACCAGCTTGGCCGCATGCTCGAAAGGGCCGATAAAACCACCCGGATTTTGGATGTCCGCTACTTCCTGCTGCTCCCCAGCCTGCGCGAAGTCGGCACCGCCCTGGAGGATCTCCAGTGGTCCGCCATGCTCCGCTCGGTCAGCAGCCTCGAACCCTTCGTTAAAAAATACGGCCCTGTCAGCGCCCGGGGAATCATTGAATATCTGCTGCTTGATCCACAGAACCCCCGCTCACTCCGCTACTGCCTCCAACACGCCGACCAGTCTCTCCGCAACATCAACGGCACGGCCTACGGCACCTACAGTAACGATGCCGAGCGCCGCCTGGGCCAGCTCTGCGCCGACCTGAACTACCTGACGGTTGATGAAATCATCCGGATTGGACTGCATGAATGTCTCGATGATCTGCAGATCCGTATGAACCGCGTGCATACGGCCATCAGTGAAACATATTTCAACCCGGACGTTCAACTTCAGAGCCAGGGAGGCGCTTAACCATGGCCTTCCCCCGATTTTGGACCGGGTGCGTAACCTCGCTTAGACCTGTTCCGGGGTCCTTCGTGTTCGAACTTGGGTGGGATCCAGTCCCGGCACAAGTCGCACCCGGTTGCGCATTCGGTCCTCTTTTTGCTGTCCCTTCCCCGCAAAGTCTGTAATGCGCACCGCCATGCTGTGCATCCCGGATCAGGAAACCCGTCAATATGTTGAAGCCCTTCAGGGCTATGATGAAGCCGTAAGCCCCGACGGTGCCGTTGCCCCTGAATGGGCACCGGTGCTCGAACATATTCACAGCACCTCTCCGGCGACACGACGGCTCTGGTCCGGAGCCATTCGCCGCGATCTCAGGGAAGACGGCCTCACCTTCACGATGAATCCCGATCCCCTGCCCAGCACCCGGCAGGAGGACCTGGATCCTGTCCCCTGGATCTTCACCCCCGAAAAGTGGGCGCCCATCGATGCCGGTATCGCCCAGCGCGCCCGCCTGCTGGAAACCGTGGCCCGGGATCTCCTCGGCCCCCGCGATCTAGTTCGGAAAGGTCTGATCCCCGCCGATCTGCTTTTTGCCCACGCCGGATACCTCCGTGCCTGCGCCGGGGTCCCCGCCAATCTCGGTGCCCATCTCTTTCAATACGCCGCCGACCTTGCCCGCGGCCCGGACGGCCGCATGTGGGTGCTCGACGATAAAACCCAGGCCCCCTCCGGCGCCGGATACGCCCTCGAAAACCGCACCATTCTCGGCCGCATGTTTCCTGAACTCCTGAGCGGACTTCATGTCAGCCGCCTGGCCTCCTGGTTCCGTACCTTCCGGACCTCCATGATGGACCTGCACCAGGGCCGCCGCCTGGATCCCCGCGTGGTCGTGCTCACCCCCGGCCCCTACTCCGGCACCTACTTCGAGCACGCCTACCTCGCCACCTACCTCGGATATACGCTGGTGCAGGGCGACGACCTGATCATGCGCGACGGTGCCCTCTGGCTCAAAACCCTTGAAGGCCTCCAGCCTGTCGACATCCTCATCCGCCGCGTCGATGCCGAATACTGCGACCCCCTCGAACTTCGCCGCGACAGCTTCCTCGGCATCGCCGGCCTCCTCGGCGCCATGCGCAACCGCCGCGCCGCCTGCGTCAACCACCCCGGCATCGGCGTGCTCGAAAACCGCGGGCTCCTGCCCTTCCTGCCCGGGATCTGCCGCGAAGTGCTGGGTGAGGAGCCCCTCCTGCCCTCCGCCGCCACCTGGTGGTGCGGGCAGCCCAAAGAACGGCAGCACGTCCTTGCTAATCTGCGGAACATGGTCATCAAGCCCATCGACCGCAACGCCAATATCAAAACGGTCTACGGCGGCCGCTGCACCGTCAAACAGCTCGAAGCCCTGCGGGACCGGATTCTCGCCCACCCCATGCGCTACGTCGGCCAGGAACAGATCGGCTTCAGCACCACCCCGATGCTCCCCGGCAAAACCCTCGAACCCCGCCGCAGCGTGCTCCGCGCCTTTGCCTGCGCCAAAGAAGACAGCTACGCGGTCATGCCCGGCGGACTCGGCCGCGCCGCCGCCGCGCCCGACTCCACCCTGGTCAGTATCGGAGAAGGCGGTATCCTCAAAGATGTCTGGGTTCTCTCCGATAGCCCCGACACCCACCGCAGCCTCTGGATCGAAACCGCCACCCCCCGCGACAACACCTGGTTCGGCGGAGTCTTCACCAGCCGCAGTGCCGATCACCTCTTCTGGGTCGGACGCTACGCCGAACGAATTGCCCGCCAGGTCCGTCTTCTCCGGGGCATGGTCGAACAGCGCGCCTCCCTGCTCGAAGACGCGGACATCTCCGCTGCCGTACTCGGCCATATGGCCGATCTCATGGACCATTATCAGGCCCGCTATCCCGACCCCGACACCGAGGACACCCCGCCCGTCCCCGTCCCCCCCCTCGAAGACCGGCTGGCCACCGCATTACAGGACCCGAACCACCCCGGGTCCGTCATCCGCACCCTGCAGTCCCTCATGTTTGCCGCCTACGGCGTCCGCGATGTCTGGTCCCAGGACTCCTGGCGGATTCTTACCACCATCGAAACCACCGGAAAACGCTGCTGCCGCGATGTCCACTCCCCCTTCGCCATCGGCAGTGATCTGGATGAACTCATCGAAAAACTCTATGCCTTTTATGGACTCAATGCCGGCGGCATGACCCGTGAATCCGGCTGGGGTATGCTCATGCTCGGCCGCACCCTCGAAGCCGCCCTCGGCCTCATCGAACTTCTCGAGGGGCTTATCCTCGATGAAGCCGATCCGCCACTCAACGTCTCCCTCCTCGACACCGCCCTCTCCCTCAACGAAAACCTGATCACCTACCGCCGCCACTACCGCACCACGCCCCGGCTCGACTCGGTGCTTGATCTGACGCTCTCCATGGACATCAATCCCCGCGCACTTATTTTCCATATAAGCCAGTTGATCGACACCCTCGACCGCATTCCCCCGCCCACCGCCCCCGATGCCCTCACGCCTGTCCGCAAGGCCCTGCAGCACCTCCGCAACACCCTGCAGGGAACCCCCTGGCAGCAGGACCCCTCCCGGGCCGCCCGCGAAGTTCTTTTCCTGGAGGCCCGGCAAGTCCTGGGGCAGTGTTCCGCCGCCGTGACCGCGGCATACTTCAACCACACCCACACACGCGCCCGCGAGGCATACTGATGGAGCCCACCCCCATGAGCGAAGCCACCTACCTCGTTCGCCACACCACCACCTACACCTACAGCGAACCGGCCCAGCAATCCCACA
This sequence comes from PVC group bacterium, assembly GCA_003565035.1. Taxonomy (GTDB): domain Bacteria; phylum Verrucomicrobiota; class Kiritimatiellia; order SS1-B-03-39; family UBA6053; genus PXAS01. The sequence goes on from PXDP01000159.1 coordinate 3,555, forward strand.
ACCTCGCCTGCCTCCTGCCGCGCGACTATTCCGAACAAAGCCTCGAATCCTACAGACTCCTACTCAAACCCGATCCCCAATGGCGGCACGAATGGCGCGACATTTATGGGAATTACCGCCATGCCTTCTCCCTCTCCGCGCCTCACGAAATTCTCGAGGTCACGCTCATGGCCAAAATCACCCGCCGCCTTCCTCCGGCTTTGAATCCCGCCACCCCCTGGGAGGACTCTATTCTTCCCGGAGGCGCCCAATGGGCCAGCCCATCCCTCATCCAGCGGGAATTCCGCTTTCCCAGCCCGCTGCTGCCCGCCCTCAACAAAGCCGGTTTCGACTGCGAAGACTGCTTTGCCCCCGGACGGCCCGTCCTTGAAACCCTCGACGCCTTCATGACCCGGGTCCACGAAACCTTCACCTACGATCCCGAAGCCACCACCACCTTCACCCCCCTGGACGACGTTTATAAAAAAAAGGCGGGGGTCTGTCAGGATTTTGCCCACGCCGCCATCGCCGAACTCCGCCGCCGCGGCTTCGCCGCCGGCTACGTCAGCGGCTACCTCGAAACCGTCCCCCCGCCAGGCCGCGAAAAACTGCGCGGAGCCGACGCCACACACGCCTGGTACGCCGTGTACCTCCCCGAACTCGGCTGGGTCCATTTCGATCCCACCAACAACACCCGCGCCGGCCTCCAGCACCTCATCACCGCCTGGGGCCGTGACTACGGTGATGTCGCCCCCCTCAAAGGGGTCCTGCTCGGTGGCGGATCCCACACCGTCGATGTCGCCGTCGATGTCTTCTCCTGGCCCGACCAGGTGCCTGAGGATCTGAAAGATGTTTTCAAGGGGGAATAGAGAACCTGCGGATAGAAACTTTTGTTTGGGGGGATGCATCTGCTGGCCGCAGGACTAATCGATCTCCACCTTCCTCTCCCCCAAATAAACGGAACCTCTAAGATTGGCGTTTATTAGTGATCGGTGGCTCTCTCCCCCCCTGCGTCCGTGGTCCGGCAGGCCTGTAACTTTTCAAAAGCCCATGATTGCCTTGCCGCCTTTCCCCCGTTAAGACTCTCCTATGCTTGCAAAACGTATTATTCCCTGTCTCGATATCTCCAACGGCCGTGTGGTCAAGGGCGTGAACTTTGTGGACCTCATTGATGCCGGGGATCCGGTCGAACAGGCCTCCGCCTACGAGGCCCAGGGGGCCGACGAGCTGACCTTCCTCGACATCACCGCCTCCCACGAGGCCCGCGATACCGTGGTGGATCTCGTCCAGCGCGTCGGCGAACAGGTCTTTATGCCCATGACCGTCGGAGGCGGCATCCGCAGTGCCGCCGATGTGCGGCGCATGCTCAATGCGGGTGCCGACAAGGTCTCCATCAATACCGCCGCCCTTCTGGATCCGCACATTATCGACGAAGCGGCCGCATTTTACGGATGTCAGTGCATCGTGGTGGCCATCGACGCCCGCCGGAATGCATCCGGCGGATGGACCGTCCACACCCACGGCGGCCGCAAACCCACCGACCGGGATGCCATTGCCTGGGCCCGCGAAGTGGTCGAACGCGGCGCCGGCGAAATTCTCCTCACCAGCATGGATGCCGACGGCACCAAAGACGGCTACGATCTGGAGCTGACCCGCACCGTGGCCGAAGCTGTGGGCGTGCCCGTCATCGCCTCCGGCGGGGCCGGCACCCCGCAACATCTGGCCGATGTCCTCAAAGACGGGAAAGCAAGCGCCGTGCTTGCCGCCTCCATCTTTC
>PXDP01000156.1 GCA_003565035.1 PVC group bacterium
ACTCCACCGATAGTCCATCGGATCCTCCACCATCCCCGCCCGGATCGGATTCAAATCCACATACGCAGCCACCGACATCAAGGCCAACGGATTCCCCTCCACCACCACACTCCGGTACCGCGCATCCCAGAACGCTCCCGAACACTTGTGCGTCCGATTATACCACAGCGTATAGCCATGTTTCAGCACCCGCATAAACTCCGGCAAATCATACATCCGCTCCGTCACCTGAGCATCCAGCTTCTTCTGATCCTCCTCCTTGTGAAGCGCATAAAACTCACACCACTGCTTCACCTTATCCTTCGACCAAACCAGCTTCAGTCTCCGCACCACCTCCTCATGATCCACGTTTTCCCGCTCCGGCACCCACAACAAAAGATGAAAATGATTCGACATCACGCAATACGTCACCACCGTCATCCCCGAAAACTCCGCCCAGCGAAACGTCAGTTCCCGAAACGCCTCCTTCTCCTTCGCCTCCAGCAAATAATCCTGACCCCGCACGCGACTCGTCACATGCACAAAATAGCCCCCGGACTTCGGCAGCACCCGATCCCGCTTCTGGGCAATCTTTTCCACACAAGGCCACACCGGCCCCGGAATCTTCGATGACTTCGGTACAATCATACCTCATCCCTATCCCAACAATCGCCATTTTCAAGCAAAAACTTCTTTAAAATACCTGTTATTTTAAAAGACGTTTGGGTGCGATTATCTTTTATTTGTTCAAATAAACGTTTTAATCCTCTTCCAGACGCTCTTCCTGCCGGAGGGGCTCGATGGATCGGATATCATTGGCGGAGAAGGTGCGGAAAATACCTTCGCGGACTTCCAATTCCACATCGCCGTTGGGATGACGGCGGTGCAGGCGGCCGGTTATGGCCTGGTCCTGTCCGGTGCCGATCCGAATGACGGTGTTGGGAATGAAGATCCGTCTCAGAGTTTCTTCCAAGGCGGTGACTTCGTCTCTGACAATCATGAACCGCTTATTTTCAAAGGCATATCCTTCCCGCACGAGTTGAAGCGTATGCGCGCCCTGCGAGAGCAGATCCACCTGCAGCGGTTCGGAGATGACATCACTGCCCCGCGCACGGGTGGTGCCCATAAATTCACCGTTGATGATCACCCGCACGTCGGCGGGACGGGTGACGATTTCCAGAGTGCCGCTGTTGCGCTCCATGCGGAACTCCTCGACCAGCGCTTCGCCCCGGCCCACCCGCACGGTGCGGGCCTCGTCGGCATACCCCCGCCGTTCCGCGCGCACCACATACGCCCCGGGAGTCAGGCCTTCAAGAACCACCGGACTCTCTCCGCGGAATTCATCGTTCACATAAATCCGGGAGCCGGTGGGGATGGTGACCACTTCCAGCGAACCCGGGAGCGGCTGCAGGGCCGCATCCACGCGCGAGGTGTCGTCCGGCGTAATCCGCAGGGCGGTCTGGAAGGGTTCGTACCCGCTGAGTTGCACCCGGATATCGCGCTCTCCCTGGGGAACCCGCTGAATCGTCATCGGGGTAATGCCCTCGCTGCGTCCGTCCACGAACACATTGGCACCGGTCGGCGTGGAGGTAATCACCAGACTGCCGGAATTGGAATCGAGATCCACCGAAACCCGGCGGGGAATGCGGTCCTCCACCTGAAACACCACATCCTTTTCATTGAATCCGGCCAGCAACAGCCGCGCCCGGTGTTCGCCCAACCGGATGTTGTGCAGGGCCAGGGGGGTGTTTCCCTGAAAAACGCCACCGAGGGTCACCGCCGCGCCCTGCGGTTCGGAATCGATCAGAATGAGACCGTGCACCGGTCGCAGACTGAGTTCCCGGGAGACCCGGCCGTTTTCGGAAAGGGTCAGCGAAAAGCGTTCCGTATGGAAGCCTTCGCGCCGTACTGCAACCAGAAGATTCCCGGCGGGCAGCCGTTCGCTCAGCGGCGTGGTGCCGATGAATTCGCCATTGACCTCCACGGAGGCGTTGGCCGGTTCGGAGAGAATAAACAGTTCGCCCTGCGGACCCGGGCGGCCGCCGGAGTCACAGGCAGTGAGAACGAACAAGGATAAAAGGAGCGGATACAAAAGAAAGCGTTTCATCGGCGGCGAAGCTCCTGTTCCAGTTGAATGATATTGGTGAAGGTCTGTTGATACAGGGTGGAGGACTGTTCCGGAAAGGTCGCCAGAATGCGGCGGTAAATTTCCAGGGCCCGGTTCAGATTGCCCACCTGATATTCCCGGGCCGCCTCAAAGCGCATGTTTCGCACGCGGAGTTCAAGTTCCTCCCGCCACTGATCCCGCAGTGCCAGGGCCTGCCGGTAGTACTCCGGCTTGGGCTCCAGCGTGTCCACCAGCCAGATCATCTCGCGCAACTGCTGTGTGGCCTGCCAGAGGTTTTCGTTTTTCACGTCCCGCTCATTGTAAAGACGCTGCGCGTTCTGCCAGGCCCGGTCGGCCAGGGCCCGAAGCTCCTGTGGCGAACGGGAGAGATTATCCAGATTCAGCTCGTTCTCCACCCAGGCGATAATCTGATCTTTTACGCCTTCAAAGGCCGGAGGCTCCACATGATTCGATACCCGCACGGTCCGGATGTCCGCTCCGGTCAGGAGCGTAATTTCGGTGGCTTCGTGCACATCCACCGCGACACCTTCGTACTCCTGCCGCAGGCGGGAAAATCCTTCCCGGCGGTCGAGAATCTGCTGGGTAAACCGGTCGAAGGATTCTTCGGAAGCCTGATGCTCGCGGATGATATTGTGCTCGTTCACCAAATCGTGCACCTCGGCGTAGACGGAGCCGTCCGGCTGAATCCGCACGGCAAAGCGGTAGATATTCCCCTCGCCGGCGCGGACCCGCTCCAAATTCACGGCCAAGTTCCGCTCGTTCACCGTTAAAGCCGCATTGTTGCCGCCGCTGCCCTGCGGGGTCAGCATCAGGTAAACCAGGCCGACCAGGAACACCACCAGGATCGTCACCAGGGTAATGAGCACATAGTTGGTTTTTGCCGGGGCGGTCTCCGCACCGTCCCCGTCGCCTCCCGCCTGTCTTTTGCCCAGTCCCAGATCCAGCTCTCCTTCCGGCAGCAGCGATTCCGGGGTGGGGACGACCTTCGGCGCGGGTTCCGGGGGGGGCACCGGAACCGGGTCCGGCAAAGGCCCGGGACCGTCCGCCTCCGGCTGAAACACGATTGGCGAAGGCTCCTCCGGATTCAGGGCCTGTTCCACCGGCGGACGGTTTTCGCCCAGCCCGTCTTTCACCACCCGCAGCAGCGAATCCCCAATCCAAATCTGGTCGCCGTGACGCAGGGCCTGATCGGACACCGGCTGATCGTTGACCATGGTTTCGTTGGTGCTGCCCAGATCCATGACATGCAGAAATCCGTCGCGGAAATACACCCGGCACTGAAAGCGGGACATGGCCGCATCCGCGATGGAGATATCGTTCTCCACCGCCCGGCCGATGCGGGCGCCTTCCGGCGGCACCACCAGCTCGCGGCCGCGTTCCGGACCGTCCTCAATGATAAAGTGGGGTTGAGTTGGATTCATAGTTAAAAGACCCCCGTACTGAGCATTTCCAAAAGAATGGGTCCCAACAGGACCAGAAAAACACTGGGAAAAATAAAACAAACCAGCGGAAAGAGCAACTTCACAGGCGCTTCATTGGCCAGTTTTTCCGCCCGCTGAAAGCGCCGCTGGCGGATTTGGTCCGCCTGAATCCGCAGAATCGTGCCCATGCCCACCCCCAGTTCATCCGCCTGGCACAGCGCCGAGACCACCGAACTCAGATCCGGATGCTGCGCCCGCTTGGCCATATCCCGCAGTGCCTCGCGCCGCGTGCGGCCAATCTGCATTTCCCGGGTCGCCCGGATAAATTCCTCGCTCAGCGCATCCACTTTGCGCCGCTCGATAATCCGCCGGATCGAACTCATGAAATCCATTCCCGCCTCCACCGACAGGGTCAGCAAATCCAGCACAAAGGGCAGCGCCCGGTCGAACTGACGGTGCCGCTCCCGAATCGTCCGTTTCAGCCAGAGTTTGGGACTCATCACAAAATACAGGACCAGGGACACAAAGACAAAGATCTGCCGTTCGCGCATGCCCTCCCCAATTCCGCCCGGCAGCCGGGCAAACAGAAGATACAGCATCAGCACCGATCCCGTCCCCATCACCAGCGGCACCAGCAGACGCAGGGCCAGAAATTCCACCGGACTGAGCACCGTATCGTAGCCGGCCGCCACGAGCTGCGTTTCCGTCTGCGCCCGCAGCGTCTGATATTTGGCCCGGTGAAAGCGCTTCACATTCACCGTGAACGGCAGCAGCATGCTGAAACTCAGCGGAAGTTTGCGCCGAGCCCGTTGACCGTCCGCCAGGGTTGCGTACCGGATCTGCATCACCTGTGCACCCATATACCCGCCGGCCAGCAGCGCCGCCAGGGTCCAGGCAATCACCGCCAGCCGACCCAGACCGCTGACCGGCGGGATCCACGCCTCGGATTGTGCCAAAAGAAGAAGGGAGATATTCATGGGTTACACTTCAATATTCACGATTTTTCGGATGACAACAAAGCCGGCCAGCAGCAGCACCACCGTCAGCAACAGAACGGCAATGCCCTCCAGCGAGGTCACAAAATTCATCATCATCGCCGGATCGAGCATAAACAGGACAATCATCAGAAAAATCGGAATCATCCCCACCACAATCCCCTGCAGACGCCCCATGGCGGTCATGGATTTGATTTTGCCTTCGATCCGCGTGCGCTCGCGGATGGTGGAGGCGATGAGTTCGAAGACTTCGGTCAGATTGCCGCCGGTCTGCCGGGCAATCTCCACCGCCCGCACCATCAACGTCAAGTCATCGCTCCCCACCCGTTCCTCCAAATTTTTCAGGGCGTCCTCGAAGCGGACCCCGACCCGGGTCTGCTGCACAAAGACACCGAACTCCTGGGCAATCGGTTTGCGGCCCTCCTGCACAATCGCCTCAAACGCCTGCTGAACACTGAATCCGGCGCGCAGCGAATTGCTCATGGTCACCAGCGCCTCCGTGAGCTGCACATTAAATTGTTCCAGCCGCCGGACTTTCAGCACATGAATCACCAGCTGCGGGATCACCCGGATCAATGAATACAGCAAAGCACCGGCCACCGCTCCCGCAAGAATACCCTGGGGCGACCCGACAGAGCCCACCGCCAGAAATCCGAGAAAAAATCCGATCACCGAGGCGGTCTGGGAAATCGAGGCAATGCGCTGCGCGGGAATGAACAGAAAGAGATTTTCCAGTTCGCGGGAGGCCTGGCGGGAATACTGATCCGACAC
>PXDP01000389.1 GCA_003565035.1 PVC group bacterium
CCCGCCGCTTTCCTCACGGTTGGCATACCAGTGATCTTTGCCGATCTGACCGGCGTATACGTGATAACTGATGGTTTTGGGGCCGGGAATCCGATCCAGTTTTTCCCGGAGCAGACGGGTGGCGGGGGCGAACCGCCGGTTGAATCCGACCATGAGGCTGCCCCGCGTTTCGGACATGGCTTTATCGATGTCCGCCAGTTCCTCCGGCAGAAGACAGAGGGGCTTCTCCACAAAAACATGCTGGTGGCCGGAAAGTGCTTTTAGAACCTGTGCCGCGTGCAGATGGTGCCGGGTTGCAATCAACACCGCCTCGCCTTCACGGGTGAACAGGGCCTCCGGATCTGTTGCCGCCTCGGCAAATCCGAATTTTTGCTGCACATGCCGGGCACTGAGACCGGTGCCATTGACAATGGTGCCGAAGGGGAGGCTGTCCCTGAGATGGGGCAGCAGCATGGTGCGGGCAAAATTGCCGGCACCGATGACGTGCAGGCAGGGCACCGCAGTTGAGGGAGTTTCCGGGCGCAAGGCCGAAATCGGCGGTGACGGAGCGACTTCGGCTATGTCCGGCGGACGGGTTCCGCCCGCAGGGTAGGTGAGCACCACACCGATGTCCTGATTGTCCGGGGCCATCATGTCGCTATAGACCCCGAGCGCATCCGCGAAGGGGCTGACGCGGGTGGTGAGCGGCTTCAGATCCAGATCGCCGTTTTGCATGAGGTGCAGGCAGGCTTCGAAATTGCGGTTTTCCGTCCAGCGGACATGGCCAACCGGGTAATCGATTCCGCCCCATTCATAGCTCGGGTCGTACCGTCCGGGACCGTAGCTCCTGGAATATCGGACAGAGATATCTTTGATGTAGGCCTCTTTCCATTCAAGATGCAGGTCATAGATTCCCACGACCACCAGGGTGCCGCGATCGCGGAGGACCCCGATCAGTTCCCGGCAGAAGGCGGGGTCCTGCCCCCCCACGCAGAGGAGGCCCGCATCCGCGCCAATGCCCCCGGTCCAGGCATCGACCGCCTCTGTGAGGGAGGCTTCCCGGGGATTGAGGGTTTGTTCCGCCCCCATTCGGCTCGACGTGGACAAGCGGGCCGGATCGAGATCACAGGCCATCACTCTGGCCCCGTGCAGGCGCAACAGGCGGGTGGCCAGTAGGCCCACAAGGCCCTGGCCGACAACCAGCACCCGGTCCCCCAGGCGCGGGGCGGCCTGACGCACTCCTTCCAGAGAAATAGCGGCCAGGGTGGTGTAGGCGGCGGATTCGAAAGAGACCCCGGCGGGAATTTTCGCCGCGAGGAGATCGGGTATGGCGATTTCTTCGGCGTGAACGGCCAGATCGGCCCCCCCGCAGGCCACCCGGTCGCCCACCTGAAAGCGGGTATTCAGTGGATCCACTTCAATGACCGTTCCTGCAGCGGAGTATCCCAGCGGGGCGGGGCTTTCCAGCCGGTTTTTGACTTTATCGTAGGCCGATTTCCAGCCCAGAGTCCGGGCGGTGTCCAGCACCTTGCGGACCTGGTCGGGGCGGCTTCGTGCCTTTTGAAGGAGGGACATGCGGGCCTGGGCAACTTTCATTTTCTCCGTGCCGGGGGAGATGACGGAACAGGCGGTTTGCACCCGGATACCGCCGGGAGGGAGCGCGGGGGAGGCGACCTCCTGAAGTTCGAGGCGTCCGTCCTGATATTGGCAAAGTTGTTTCATTGGCTTTTGTCTCCTGAATTCATGCGCCCGGATCAAACCGGGGGCGTGCCTTCAGCCATTAAATAAAGAACGTCAATTAAGCAATGACTGTTTACGGTTCGGGGACAAAGTTGAGCTGCATGTTCATTGCTTCTGTGTTCAATCGTTTATCCCGAGTCCAAAGGGGGCAGCGGTGCAACACACAGGATGCAAGGAGATGAAGATCCACAAGGGCCAGGCCTTTGCCGTACAAGCGTTGCTTTTCCAGAAAGAATAAAACCTCATCGTTCTCAACGCTGCCAATCAACGGAAGTGCATGTAGCAGGGATAGAATTTCTTTTCGATTGGACAGGTTGCCGCAGGCAAGTTCTCCGATGACAAATGGGTGAAGGATGACCTGATTTTTTTGGAGCAATCCTGAGAGGGTTTGTGACCCCTTTTGGAGATGATCAATCCAAATGGATGTATCCACAAGGACCATCAGGGGGTTCTCCGGCGTTTTACGGGCTGAAGTGAAGGTTCGGAGCCCGCGAGTTGTGCCAGTCTCAGAGCCGATTCCCGGGCAATCAAACTTTCAAGGCCCATGCGGATCAGTGCCGTTTTTTCAGTGATTCCGGTCATGCGGGACGCTTGATCGATCAATGTTTTATCCAAATTCAGTGTTGTTCTCATGCAGATATGTATGCATCAAAAATAACACTTGTCAATTTTTTACAGAGGCACGAAACGTTTGCGGGGCGCATCCCGGAATTGGTGTATGCCCATTCCAGGTGAGACTGGGCCGCAAAGGGAGGATAGTCTTTTAGGCTGTCTCATTGCCTCTCCGCCGCCTCAGGCTGAAAGCCTAAGCTCCTTTTGGTACGCAGGGACTGCGGGATTACGCAGGACTGCGTGGTGACGGATGTCCGCGGGGCAGCAGCCAGATGGATTTTCCCGATTTGGTTTTTTCGACAGAGGTCACGGGTATGGGGCGCAGCGTAAAGTCGTTGCCGAGCTTGGTCATGACGCCGCGCATCATGCGGGTTTCGTTTTCGGGAGTCCAGCCGGGGCCGGGCACGTGGCGGAGTTCGACTTCCCCGTCGGCGGGCTGGTAAAACTGAACCGCCAGCAGGCCGTCGAAGGTGCGGTCATGCATGTTGATGGTGGTGAGGGAGACCTGGCGTCCGGTTTTACCGGTGAGGAAGTCATGCTCGCGGCCTTCCACCGCGCAGACGGCGGGGAAGGGGAGTTCGGTGCCGACGGCAGGGGGTGCGAGGCGGACGCGGTCGCCGGTGCGATAGCGGATCAGGGGCATAACCCGGTTATGGAAACTGGTGCCGATAATTTCGCAGGTGCCCTGATCATCCGCTTCGGAAAATTCGACATAGCCGTAGGCGGGCCAGAAGAACAGGTCGTTTTGGGTGCGGCCCTGGCCGGCGAGCACGACGCGTTCGCTGTGACCGTACCAGTGAAACACCGGACAGCCAAAATGGGCTTCGAGGGCGGCCTGGTTTTCGGCGGTGAGCTTTTCGGAGCCGCATAGAAGTGACGTCAGAGGAAAGTCGAGATGCAGGTTCAGTTCGCGCATGGCCCGTGCGAGCATTAGGGCGGCGCTGGGGTACGCGTGCAGATGGCGGGGACGGAAACGGTTGAGGGCTGCGACATAGTCCGGGATGCGCCCGGCGGTCAGGTGACTGGAGGAAAGAATCAGCCAGTCGCGGGTGGCGTCGTAGGTGGAGATCCTGCCCTTGCGCCAGCTTTTCTGGAAGCCGCCGCGAATGACCGCGACGCGGTCGCCGCTTGCGTAACCCCGTCGGGACCATTGCGCCTCCAGATAGGCCTGTTCCTTGGAGCGGCTGATGCCCTTTTCCAGATAAAATCCCACCGGCACCCCGCTGGAGCCGCCGGTGGTGAGGTAGAGCCGTTTGCCCGGATCGCTGCCGGGATGAACCATGGCCTCCCGGTGGTGCAGCAGATCGTCCTTGACCGTAAAAGGAAAGTGTTTGAGATCGTCAAGGGATTCGAGCGACTCCGGTGAAACCCCCGCAACCCGGAAGCGTTCGGCGTAAAAAGGGGTTTGAGCGGCGGTTTGAAGCGTTTCCCGCAGAGCCTGGAGCTGATAGGCCCGGCAGGACTCTGTGTCCCAGCTTTCCGAGGCGGTGGCTTCGCTTTGAAAGCGGGCATAGGCTTCCCCGTACCGCCAGCGGGCGGGCAGGGCACGGTAGAGAGATCCCACGGTCGATTTCACCGGCTGCGGCGCGGCTTCGTAGAGGGAAAGGAGAGGATAGAGACGGTCTTCGAGGGACATGGGGAGTGATTCGAGTGCGGAGTGTGGAGTGCGGAATGCGGGATACTTCAGGTACGGGCATCGAAATGATTTGCATGGGGATAGGCGAGAATGCGCTCGTCAGCGGTGAGGAGGGTGAACCCATGACAACGGGCGGTGGCGACAAGCATTCGGTCGGCGGGATTCGCATGGAAAGTTCCTTGCAGTGCGTAGGCTTCGCGGGCACTGGAATGATCCAAATCCAGGAGGCTTAACATCAAATCCTTTGCACTTTGCTCCAGCCACATGGACAGGGTGCAGGTAATGCGGTATTGATCCATCGCGACAAGCCGGGCAATCTCCAAGGTCGAGACGGAACTGACCCACCGGCGGTTTGTGTATGAAACCAGCAGGTCTTTTGTCCGCTCCCCCAGGCGGTCAGGGGTTTCATAGGCCCAAATCCAGACATGCGTGTCAAGTAACAGGTCCATGACTCCCTTCCCATTCGGATGCAAAATCGGTTCCGAACCAATCCGGTTCCGGGGCCTCCTTAACTCGAAAACCCGCGCCAGAACCGAGTTTGACCTGCGGTGCCTGTACGGTATCCGCAGGGTAGATTACCGCCAGAGGCACACCGCGAATCGAGACTTGCAGGGGCTCACGCTTTTCATTCACATCTTTCAAACAACGAATCGCTTTCGCCTTAAACTCTGAAATCAAAATCGTTTTCATGGTTAAATGCTACCAAGTCTGTTTGACTTGGTCAAATTATATTTGGGATCATCCTTTTCAACCTTGAAGCTCTATCCCGCCAACCCAGCCGAAGTGGGGTTTGAAGCGAAAGCTGTCGTCTGGGGAGAAGTCGGTGAGCTTTTTATCGAATCGCGGATCATTGGAGCGGACCCGGATGTCCTCGCGGGTGAAGGTGGCGATTGGGAGATCCTGAATGGCGAAGATGCCTTTGATCATGCGGACCTTATCGGCGTCGAAGCCCATAAGCGCACAGCAGACGGTGTCCACGGCGAGCGGGTTGGTGCCGGCGATGAGGAGCCCGCAGGGCTTGGGGTCGGGAGCCATGGGACCGTTGCCTTCACCGCCGATGATGCCGTCCACCACGGTCAGGTAGCGCATGGGTTTTTGCCGGGGATTGCCTTCTCCGTCGTAGTAAAAAAAGCATTTGTTCAGATCGGCGACCATGCGCCAGCAGGTGTCGTTTCCATGCCAGTTTCCGCTGCGAACGACCGCCTGGGTGTCCCCGAAAATCATGCGCCCGAGTTTTTTCAGAGGCACAAAGCAGCGGCTGAGGGCGTTGCGGCCGAAGAGGATGCGCTTGATGCC
>PXDP01000020.1 GCA_003565035.1 PVC group bacterium
CCGCCTTCTACGGGGGCCAAACCGGCGGAAACAATGAAAGCCTGACGAACTCCACAGATCTTGGCACAAACTCGGACGCATATTCCTCCAGCATCAACGGCACGAGTTTTGCCGCCCCGCTGGTGGCCGGCGGGGCGGCACTTGTTGCATCCGCCGCCAAAACGCTGCCCGGGTTGTCTGATGATCCTTTTGCCTCGCACAGTCAGGTGGTGCGGGCGCTGCTGATGACCGGTGCTGATGCCACCAGCGGGTGGGACAATGGGATGGAGCTTATTCACGTCGGGGGGGATGCGGTCTGGTCCACCTCTCAGGGACTGGACTGGGCCGCAGGTGCGGGCCGCATGAATCTGGACCGGACGTTTGAACTTCAGGTGAACGGTCAACGCAATGTCGCCATCGATCCCGGCGGGTCCGCAGTTGTGGAAACCCGCGGATGGGACTTCGGGTTGGGGCAAATGGGCCTCGTGAATGATTACCTCTTTCAGCCTTTCATTCCCGCATCCAGCGAGATCACCCTGACCCTGGCCTGGATGCGCGAACGGTTTTGGGATGATACGAACGGTGATTTGTATGAGGTGGCCCAGGCTGATTTGAACGTATCGGTCTGGCAACTGGACGGGGAGGGGAATTTTCTCAGGCCGGTGGTGCAGTCGGTCAGTGAATACAACACGGCGGAGCATATCCGCTATGTGTTTGAGGAGTCGGGATATTTTGCAATGCGGGTGAGTTATGACAGCAACACTTTTGACAATACGAATTTATCTGTTTGGGGAAGCGTGGGGCTTGAACAGGAGTATGGCCTTGCCTGGGATTTGATTGTGATTCCGGAAGCCGCCTCGCTTCTGTTGATGGCAATCATGGGGTTCTGTTTTATGATCAGCGGCAGGCGGGTCAGGAGAAAAAGCCCTATCCGTTGACAGCCTCTACCTTGAGATAACTTCATCCAGGAATCCAGGAATCCTTTTAAAATAACAGGTATTTTAAAGAGAGGTCCAACGGATAGCTCCGCCGGACAACGGATGCCTATCCACAGTTTAATCCTTATGGGCAGGGGCAGAATGATGGGCGACAGGTTCTTGATTGGGTGGGTTGCGGCGTTGCAAAATGCGGGGATGCGTTTATGAAGGGCATTATGAGTATGAATCGTCTTTTGTCTTCTGAAATCCGTGATGACTTTCCCGTGCTGAGCCGCAAGGTGCATGGTGACTGTTCGCTGGTGTATCTGGACAATGCGGCGACTTCCCAGAAGCCGGCCTGTGTGATTGACGCGGTGTCGGCGTATTACCGCCGCACGAATGCGAATGTGCACCGGGGCATGCATGCGCTGGCGGAGGAGGCTACGGGGGAATATGAGGCTGCTCGCCGGGCGGTGGGGGCTCTTTTGGGCGCTCCGGATCCGGAAGGGGTGATTTTTACACGGGGCACTACTGAGAGCATTAATCTGGTGGCGCAAAGCTGGGGGGGGGCGAATTTGCGGGCGGGGGATGAGATTCTGATTTCGGTGATGGAGCATCACAGCAATATTGTCCCCTGGCAACTGGTGGCGCAGCGCACCGGGGCGGTGGTGAAGGCGGTGCCGCTGATGCCTGAGGGGGAGTTGGATCTTGAGGCCATGGAGAGGCTCCTGTCTGAACGGACCAAGATGGTGTCGATCACTCAGGTGAGCAATGCGCTGGGCACGGTGAATCCGGTGGACGTGATCATCGCCAAAGCCAAAGCGGCGGGGGCGAAGGTTTTGATTGACGGGGCGCAGAGCGCGCCGCATATGCCGGTGGATGTGAAGGCACTGGGCTGTGATTTTTTTGTCTGTTCCGCCCATAAAATGTGCGGGCCCACTGGCATCGGTGCGCTGATTGCTCCGGCGGGGCTGCTGGAGGGGATGCCGCCGTTTCTGGGCGGAGGCGAGATGATCGATCAGGTGACGATTGAAGCCTCCTCCTGGGCGGATTTGCCGTATAAGTTTGAAGCGGGCACACCCAACATTGCCGGGGCGGTGGGCTGGGGGGCCGCGATTGCTTATTTGAATGATCTGGGGATTGAGGCGATTGAACAGCGGGTGCATGAACGTGTGGAGGATGCGGCGGCGCGGCTGGAGGCAGAGCCGGGGGTCACGCTGACCGCGCATCCTCGGAAGCGCGGCGGGGCGGTTTCGTTCTGGCTGGACGGCATCCATCCGCACGATGTGGCGCAGCTTGTGGACCAGTCCGGAGTGGCGATCCGCGCCGGACACGTCTGCTGTCAGCCGCTTATGAAACACCTTGGGCATCCGGCGATCAACCGGGCGAGTTATTCTTTTTACAATACCGAGGAGGATACCACCCGGCTCCTCGAAGCGCTGCGGACCACGCGGAAGCTGTTTGGGGTTTAAAACAGCAGTACTTTATCCGGCGGGGGGGGGAAGGTGATGGGCGCGGGTTCGTCTTGCGAGGCGGAGGGTGGTTCCGGTGGGGTGGTTTCCACGGAGGCGTTTTCTGCCGCTTCCGCCGTGTCTTTAGCCTGTGCATTCCGTTGGATCGGGATGGTTCGGATGCTGCGGGCTCCGGCGAAGAGGCCGATATGGGGGGTGATTTCGCGGATATCGACGTGGCCGTCGTGTTCGCGGATGTGCACGGCGAGGAGGGAGAGATTTTTATCGGCGACAAAGCGGTCGGCTTGGTCGAACCATTCCTGCGGGGGCATGCGGGCGAAGTAAAGGGTGAAGCCGTAGAGATTGTCCCGGGCCGCGAGTTCGGCGAGCTGCTCCAGGTCCAGGGTGCGGTGGGAGGCGGCGCGGACTCCGGGCATGAGCCGGATGTGATGAAAGCGGGTGAGCATGCGGAGATTGGGGTAGGGTTGGCTGACATCGAGGCGGACGCGTCCGTTGATCTCCTGGACGTACCACTGCGGGGCGACCGCCTGCAGCTCCCGGGTGTGGTGACGCAGAAGGCCCAGCATTTCGTTATCGGTCAGTTCTTCGGGCCGGGGCGGGAAAATCGCGAGGCGGACGGGGATGGGGCCGCCGGCGACTTCGCGGAGGATCACCTGGGCGACACCGAAGTCGGGGGCCCAGGGGGAAATGCCCCACCAGCCGAGGCCGAAGCCGTCGGGAATACGGATGGGCGCGCCGAAGGCGGGTTCGCCGTCGATAAATCCGAAGGCGGCATCGCCGCGGATTTCGAGGCGCAGGCGGGTGATGCCGGTGGGGCGGGTCCAGAACCGGTTGGTGTTGGAGATGAGGCGTTCGTTTTGCCAGAGCTGGAGAAAGATCTGTCCGGTTTGATCAAAGCCGTAGCGGAGCATGGTGCCGTCGCCTCGGCGGGCGTAGAGCCAGAAGAACCCGCGGGCGTCTTCGATGGCGGCTTCGAGAAAGGCGGAATGGAGGGCGGTGGAGCGGTTGAGCTGGAGGACGGCTTCAGCGGTGGCGGGAGTGGCGGCGAGCAGAAAGCCGCCGTCCTCGATGTCGTCGGTGTCGGAGAAAGCGTTCCAGTGATCGGACATGCGGCCGAGGGTGAAATTTTCGCGGACCACGGTGTCGCGGGGCAGGAGTTTGGTGAAGGCCGCCGGGCCTTCGGGGTCCAGGCTTTCCCGGGCGACCTGTGTTTCGATGTAATCCATGAGTCGCCAGGATTCGGGCCAGATAAGGAGGTGATTGGCCTCAATGGCATTGGCGAAGTGGGGCTCCATGCCCGGACGGGCACCGATGGTTTTGATGGCATCGAGGTTTTCGATGCGCTGGAGGGGATTGGGGAGGAGTCCGTGGAGAAGGACCCGGGCGTTGAGATCTTCGGGGTCGTTGTCGATGACGCGGGTGATGAGGGCGGTGGCTTCGTCGCGTCGGTTGCGGCGGATGAGGGCTTCGGCGCGGGCGAGGAGGATTTCGGGGTTGCCGGGAAAGAGGCGGCCGTAGAGGTTGAGCATGTCCATGGCTTCGCGCGGCTGGTTGACGTTGACGTCGAGGAGGCGTGCGGTGAGGACCACGAGTGGGATTTGGCCGGGGCTGCGGTCGAGGCTGGCGCGGTAGAGGTCGATGGCCCGGTTAAACTCGCTGCGGCGGGCATGGACATCGCCCTGAAGCCGGAGGGGTTCGGCATTGTAAGGTTCGAGTTCGCTCCAGCGGCCCCAAATTTCGAGGGCCTCGTCAAAGCGTCCGGCATTGAAGGCCTCCTGTCCCTGTTCGCGGAGGAGGCGGCTGCGGACTTCGGTCACCCATTCGTTGACGGTGGCGTCGAGACCGCTGAGTTGCGTGTGGAAAGGAATACTTTGGGGGCGGATCACGGCGGTTTCGATGGTCACAATCCGTGCGCGCTCCAGGGGGGAATCCTGAAAATAGGCCTGCGGAGAATCCTGAACCACCACGGTAAGTGCCGGGAGGCTTTGCAGCAGGGCGGAGAAGGTGGATTCGCGCTCCAGGGCCGGGGAGAGGCGGATCTTGAGTTGCAGGTCCCGTTCGAGAAGCGCCTGGCTCAGGGCCTGAATCCAGGCGGTGATTCTGGAGAGGGGCGGGGCGCCCCGGAGTTCGCTGAGGTTGCAGTAGATCCCGTCGGCACCGACCCCGGCGGCGAAATCCGCGAGGCGTTCGGGGAGGGATGGATCGAAGTTTTCGAGATTCTCCATGAGAATTTCGGGGGTGAATCGCATGGCGTAGACGTCGGCGAACATGCGGAAGAGTTCGGGGTCCCAGCCGAGTTGTTCGCTGTGGCTGCGGGAGGAGACGCGGAGCCAGGGGGGGGAGAGGTGGGTGTAGCGGGTGGCGTGGGTGTTCATCCAGGCGGCGAGGCCAGGCTCCCGGGAGGAAACCGGGGCCCAGGTGAGCAGACGGTTGCGCAGGGGCTGGACTTCGAGCATCCGGATCGTGGCGGCGGCGGCGCCGGGTTCGGGATCCCATATACTGAGACCCATCATGCCGGGGCGGGGTTCGCCGCGGACGGTGACGACTTCCTGGAAAAGGGGGCGTCCGTTGATTTTTGCGGAGAAGAGGCGGCCGCGGAGGTCGAGTTCGAGGAGAATGGAGCCGGATTCATCGGCACCGTAGCGGGCGGTGGCGAGGGTGAAGGGGTTCATGCCGGTGTGTTTCTGACGGAGCCAGACTTCCCCGTTGTCTCCGAGGCCGAAGAAGAGATGGCTTTCGCCGTCGGGGGTGCCCCGCAGAAAGATACCGAACTGGCCTTTTTCCAGGGTGAGCCGGAAACGGGCCTGGAAATCGCCGAAGAGGTCGCTGCCGTTCATCCAGGCCTTGGCACCGGTGGTTTCGTCGGTGGCGGAGAGGATGATTTCGCCGTCTTCGAGGGCGAAACGTCCCCAGTCGGGCAGCCAGGTGAGTTTGGAGGTGCGGGCCTGGAGGTCGCGGATGCCCTGTTCCCGGGGCCAGGCGTTTTCCAGGCGTTCGACCAGGTCATCGCCGGTCCAGTCGCGCTGGACGAGCAGGCGGTTGAGGCGGCGTGGGTCGGTGAAGCGGGTGTTGAGGGCGTTGGTGCCGTGGATGAAGCCGAGGTCGTAGTATTTGCTGACGAGGTCGAGGTTGAGGCGGCGGACGAGAATGGCGCGTTCGTCGTACTGTCCGAAATCGCCGTAGGGAAAGGCGAAGGCGCGTGGCTGGCGGTTGGTTTCGCGGACAATGATGTCGCGGGTGAATTCGTGATCGGCCTGGAGGCGCTGGCTGAAGGCTTCCGGCGTTTCAAAGCGCATTTCGGCGGGCAGCCACTGGGGGGAGGTCATGAAATTACGGCGGGTTCCGTCGTTGTTGGCGGTGACTTGTGTAAAGCCGAGGTGGCTCTGGGCACCGACCTCCCAGGCGCCGGAGCCGAGCATGGCGCGGACATAGGGCCAGCGGAGGGCGGAGGGGTCCCGGTCTTCGATGGGCTGCGTCCAGAGAAACATGACGGCGGGCCAGCCGGCGGAGGCGAGGGGGGAGCGGGCATCAAAGTAGGAGGACTTGCGCGCGTGGTCAAAGCTCATGAGGATCGCCTTGCGCGGGAGGGGTTTTCCTTCGTTGTAGAAGTCGTATACGTCCCGGAGGGTGATGGGGTTGTATCCGGCGCGGCGGAGGGCGGCGAGGTGCTGGCGGAACTGGTCCACGGAGACTTCGCGCGGGTTATCGGAGATGCCTTCGTAGGCGAGGGCGACGAAGGCGTGGGCGTCGCGCGGGCCGGTGGGCGCGGGGCGGAAGGCGAGGTAGCGCATGACTGCGTACCGGATGGGAATTCCCCAGGCGACCAGCAGGGAGACGATGAGCAGGAACCAGAGCCAGGCCTGTTTATAATTGGCTTTGAGGGCGGCGACGCGGGCGGGGGCGACCGGCGGTTCCCGGAGACCTTTGGGGCTGTCGGGCTGCGGGTAGGCCTGTGCATCACGGGAATTTTCCCGTTCGGCCCGGTGTTTGGCTTCGGCCTGCGAAAAGGGGGAGGGATGTTCGGTCATGATTTCTTGGCCCCCCGGGTTCCCCAGCTTTTGGTGGCGAGGGTGAAGATGGCGTAGTAAATTTGCCAACTGTAGAAGACAATGTAGGTGAAGGTGAAGACAAAGCCGGTCCACCAATGGGTGCGCCCGGTTTTCTGGAAGTGATACAGCGACCAGATCATGGTGATGGCGGAGACCCCGAAGAGATAAGAGGTGGTGATAAAGCCCTGCATGAGCGGGGCTATGACCAGTGCCTGAACCATAATCACCGGTTCAATGATGGGCAGCATCATCATCGCGTACCAGGACAGGGCGGGCACGGGGTGTTTTTTCCAGATAAAGGTGGTGGCGGAGAGGATGCCGCGCACGGAGGAGCGCATCCAGCGGGACTGCTGTTTGGTGTAGGTGCGCCAGTCTTCGGGGGCATTGGTGGTGGCCAGGGATTCGTCGTCGTAGAGGATCCGGTAGTCTTTGAGAATGAGATTGGTGAGGCTTCGGTCGTCGCCGTAATTGCCGGATTGCCCGAAGACTTTTTCGTTCATCCATTCGTCCATCACGTGGAGCACGCAGGCCCGGCGGTAGGCGGAGAAGCATCCCGGCAGACAGCTCACGCAGCCGTAAACGCTCTCGGCGGCTTTCATGATTTTGTAGGAGAAAAAGTAACGGACGTCCTGCATTTTGGTGAGGACATTGACGCGGGCGTTCTCCACGTCGGTATGTCCCGCGATACCGCCTACGGTATTGTCCACAAAGCCCTGCACGAGTTTGCCGATGGCCCCGGGCATGATGAAGGTGTCGGAGTCCACAAATACGCAGAATTCGCCCCGGGCGAGGAGAGTCGAGTAGGCCATGCCGTAGCAGAGGCCGCGGTTTTTTTCGAAGTTTGCCACCACCAGTCGGGGGAATGCGGCCTGAGCCCGGAGCATTTCGTGCAGGGTGTTGTCGGTGGAGCCGTCGTTGACGGTGATGACCTCGCGGAGTTCGTCGGGATAGCCTTCGGCATAGACCCGGGCAATGGAGCGGGCGATGGCCTCCTCCTCGTTCATACAGGGGACGAGCACGCTGATTTTCGGGCGGTAGCCCACATCCAGCGGTGCGCGGTAAAAGGAGGAGAGGATAAAGCGGGAGACGATAAACAGGCCGACGATCAGCGAATAGATGTTCACCATCGGGGCGTAATAGTAGTGTTCGATGTTCACGACCTGAAAATAGACGGCGATGGAAAGCAGGATCGTGCCGATGAGGCCGAGGGCTCCGACGAGAAGCGGATGCGGTTTGCGGTAAAGGCGGCGGACATGCTCCTCGACATCGTCCTCGACAGCGACTTTCTCCGGCGGGGGCGCGTCGAAATGTTTGTGTTCCAGGGCGCGGTGGCAGAAGGGGCAGACGGCGGGAGCCGGCGAGTCGATAGTGTACACCGAAATTTCGCATTTGGCGCAGCGGGAAACCGTTCCCTGCTTTTTGCGGGGAGGCGTGGGACGGCGGGGGCTGGCGGACGGATCGGACATGGCGGGTTTAAAGCAGCAGGATGACAGAGGCGGATTCGGAAAGAACGGGGGCGGTGTCTTCAACCCCGCGGATCGATTTTACCGGGAGTCGGACACTGCGGCGGGGGCCGGGAAGCAGGGAGACTCCGGGTTTGATTTCGTAGAGGCGCATGTGTTGTTGATCCGGCTCGCGGACCACCAGCACAAAATCAAGGTTTGATTCAAAGATCCTGTCCTCGAGTTCCCGAAGGGTTTCGGGCTCCGGCATTTTGTTCAGGAACACGGTGAAGCCGTCCAGGCGGTCGCGCCGGGCGATTTCTTTGAGGCGATTCCAGGGAACGTTTTCCAGTCGGGAATAGGTGAGCTGCGGTAAAAGGCGGACCCGGTAAAAGCGGGCCAGCAGGCGCAGTTCGGTGTCGTCCTCCGGTGTCAGCCGCCGGGGGTGTCCGCTCCAGTCGATCCGGTACCAGTCGGGGGCCAGCATGCTGAGGGACTGGATATGCTCCTGCAACCGGTCGAGTTCCCGGTCGCTGCGGGAGATGCGGGCGACTGCGGAACCCGCCGGACCCGCGGCGGTGCCGGGGCGGCCCTCAAACGCGCGGAGATTGGGGCGGAGGTGGGTGTGGGTTTTCAGGCCCAGACGGGCCGGGAGGGGGCCACCGGCAATGTTGCGGATGGTGACGGCGGCGCGGCCAAAATCCGGGGACCAGGGAGCCAGGCCCCACCAGCCGAGGCCCATGTCGCGGGGAATCGTTAGCGGGGCACTGAAGGCGGGGCGTCCGTCGATGCTGGTGAACACGCCGTCTGCCCGCACTTCGAGGCGCAGCGTGGCCGGCCGGTCAGGGCGGGACCAGAGGCGCATCTGATTGGCGAGCAGATGGCCGTTCATCCAGATTTGCTGATACATCATGCCGGTGTCATCGAAGCCAAAGCGGATCATGCTGCCCTGGCCGCGGCGGGCATAGAGCCAGAAAAATCCGCGGGTGGCCTCGATGGTGGCTTCGACAAAGCCGTTGTGCAGGGCCTCGGAGCGGTCGAGCCGCAGGTAGGCCTCGGTTTGTTGGGGATCGGCACTGAGGACCAGACTGCCCTCCTCGTTCCACTGCTGCTCCTGGGAAGAAATCCAGCTCCGCGACATGCGCCCCAGCCGGAAATTTTCGCTGGCGGTTTCTTTGCGGGGCGTGAGGGCGTCAAACTGGGCCCGCTGGGCGCGGGTGGGGGCATCGAAGCGCATGCGGTCAATAAAATCCATCATCACCCAGGATTCCGGGCGGGTCAGGAGCTGGTGATCCTGAATCGCCTGGGCGAGCCGCCACTGCATCCCAGGGGATTCGCCCACGGCCAGCATGGCGTTGAGGTTGTCGAAGCGTTCTTTGGGCGTGCGCAGCAGTCCGTGCAGGAGCGTGCGGGCCTGCAAGTTTTCCGGGTCGTGTTCGAGGACCGCCTGTATGAGAGCGGAGGCTTCATCGAAGCGGCGGCGGCGGAGCAGCCATTCCGTCTGGGCGAGGGCGATTTCGGGATGTGACGGAAACAGGCGGCTGTAGAGGTTGAGCAGGTTGCGGGCCTCGGTCGGGTTGTCCAAATGCTGATCAATCAGCCGTGCCAGTCTTACCATCAGGGTGACCTGGCCTGGTTGAATCCGGAGGCTTCGCCGATACTGTTCCACCGCCCGTTCGGTTTCCTCCATGCGGAGATAGGTGTCGCCGATGAGGGCGACCGGCTCCGGATTTTCGGGATCGCGCTCGCTCCACTGGGACCAGAGGCTGATCGCCCGGTCGTAATTGCCGTTGGTGAAGGCGAGGCGGCCTTCATCGCGCAGCACCTGATTCCGGAGTTCCCGGCTCCAGGTCTCCTGATCGAGGGTGATGCCGGAGAGTTCGTAGTAGAGGGAAAGCTCCAGATCCGGCGTGTTCAGGTCTGCGCCTGCGGGTGTGTCCAGATCTTGTGGGCGGCAGAGAACCGACAGCGTGACATGTTCATAAGGACGGTGGGCGTGCAGCATAAGATGCCAGAGGCCGGGTTCGGGGGCATCCAGCCAGATGGACTCGTGATTGCCGTCCACAAAGGGCCGGTGGTCAAAGGTGAACAGGTCCGGTTCGGCGCCGGCGCGCAGATAGAGATCCGCGTCCCCCCTGCCTCCGGTCAGATGTACCTCCAGGCGGGCGGTATCCGGCGGAACGTTGAGGACAAAACGTCGAATGCCCTGGGCGGTATCGGAGAGTTCGGTGACCCGGTCCATTGGCTGAAGGGCCGTGACGTGCCTGTTTTCATCGGGCGGAACGGACGTTTGCATCAGCGTCCGGGCGGCACCGGGCAGGGCGGTCGCCGGCTTGGCCAGCGGTTCCAGCCGGGCCGCCCAGAGTGCTGCCAGGATCAGGAACTCAGTCATGGGCGCCTCCGCGATGCGGGCGGGGAGGAGACGGGAAGGGGGCTGAGAAAAGTCTGGGGCTTATTCCCACACATACATGTCCTCGTCCTCGGGGAATTGTTCATGTTCGACCTCCCCGGTGGGGCGGACCTGCCGGAAGAGGGAGGGCGTTGGGGTATCGGTTTCAGGCGCGGATGCCGCAGCCCTGGACGGCGCGTGCGGATGGGTGTGCCGCGAGGTGTTCGGGTGGGTGGACGCGACCGGAGAGGAGGGCGCGGGCCGGAATTTGATTTTCTCCGGTTCGGGTTCTTTGAGCTGGGCCATGCGCGCTTCATGACGGCGGCGCGCCATGGAGTTCCACAGCGCGGCAGCGGCGAAAATCATGCTTAAAATGGTGGCGATTACGGCAGTGATGCCCAGAGAGTCCATGGTTTGCGGTTTCCTTTTGGTAATTATTATATGTTAAATGTGCACGAAAGAATCAGAAAATGAAAGCAAAAGCTTGTTGATTATCCCGATTTAACTGTCTAGTCTAAAGGGATTAACAACCCAAGGACAGCCATGGCTAAAATTTTAGTGATTGATGACGAAGAGCAGATCCGGAAGCATTTTCAGACGCTTCTGCCGCATTTGGGGCATACAGTATGCACGGCTGCCGACGGTGACGAGGGGATTCTTGCGGCAAAAGATGAAGATATTCAATTGATTATCACGGATTTATGTATGCCGGGCACGCTGAGCGAAACGGAGCTGGTGCGTGAATTGCGGCTTCTGCGGCCCAAGGTGCCCATCGTGGTGATTTCCGGATATCCTTCGGGCGACGCCCTGATGGCCTGCGAGGAAATCGGGGTGACGGACTTTTTGACCAAACCGTTTGAGCTGTCGTTTATTGCCGCGATTTTGGAGAAAGCCTTTGGGACTCCCAGCCAATCCGGGGCCGCTGGAGGACACCGGTGATCGCAAAAACCCTCAGCGGGGTTTGTTTTCTGGATGAGTTATACGGGGGCGTTTATGCCGGCCGGAGTTTTTTAGTGTCCGGAAGGACCGGTACCGGAAAAAGCACCCTCGGCTTTCAGTTTGTGCGTCAGGGCCTGCAGCAGGATGAGCGCTGCCTGATTCTCTCCACTATGGCCGCCAATGATTTATCCATTCTGGCCGAAGCCCTGGGATTTCCCTTTGCGATGGCCATGGATGAGGGAAATCTGGTGCTGCTGGAGTATCAGTCGTTTATCCCGGGCAAAGGTATTTCTGAATGGGGCACGCTGCCGCCGGAGGGTTTCAGTCAGCTTAAGGAAATTATTGAAGCCAATTCCGTGAAACGCGTGGTGCTTGACACGGTGCTTCCCTGGATTGCCATGCCCAGCCAGGAGCGGCTGGCTGAACACATTTTTTCATTTGTCCGCTCTCTTGACCGGCTTGGGATCACCACCATGATGACCATTCCCAAACCGGTCTCCTCCATGGCCTTCCGTCTGAAGAAATCACTGGAAGAAGTCACCCCGATTTCTATTTTGCTCAACACAACCGAGGAAGAGGACCGTTTCACCTGGCAGGCGGTCAAATATTTGGGGGAAAAGAAGCCCAGCGGAATGGTCTCGTACGCGATTGTGCCCCGGAAAGGTTTAGTTCCTTATGGATCGGAGCTGCCGCCCGCTCCCGCTTCGCCCGCTCCTGCCCGGCAGGAGGCGGCACCGCCGCCCCCGCGTCAGGAACAACCGCCGCAACCTGCGCAAACACCTCCTCAACCCCCTCCAAAATCGTCCGCCAAACCGGCGGAGGTTCGCCACGAGGCCGAAGAAGAAGATGCTCCGGTGCGTTTTTCCTCGGTCTATCAATCCGGGCACCGGGAGCCGCCCCCTCCCCGGCGGGAGCCCCCCCCGGCCGATCCGGATCAGCCCGCCCGTCTGGCATCCGTCTGGAAGCCTGACTTAACCGATGACGCTCCGGGCACGGACTGACCCCGTGCACACAGCCCTTTACTCCACATCATGTACCTAGACTTCTGGAATCTACGCGAAGCGCCCTTTCAAAACGTGCCCGACCCACGTTTTGCTTATATGTGCCCGCAACATCACGAGGGGCTGGCCCGGCTGGTCTATCTGGTGCAGAACCAGAAAATGGGCGGGGTGCTCACCGGACCCTACGGTGTCGGAAAGTCGATGGTGCTGGAACTCCTTGCGCAACAGGTGCGCAAAGACAAAAACTCCCGCTATGTGGGGGTGGATTACCTTCCCGGAAAAACCATTGGGTTTGCGCGGCAAATTCTGAGCTTCATGGGCTTTAAAGAGGAGGCACAGCGGATTGATGAGCCCGTTGAAGCTCTCACGCTGCTGAGTCACGAATGCAACCGCATCGGCCATACGGTGCTTACCGTGGATGAAGCGCAGACGATTACCGATCCGGATGTCTACCACTTTCTGCATCTGCTGATGAACATCAACCTTTCCGGCAAAGACGGGGCTCCGAAGCGCTCCGCATTCACGCTGATCCTGGCCGGATACAATGACATGACTAAACTGCTTTCCCAGGACGAATCCATCTGCCAGCGGCTGCAGATGGTCTGGCATCTGGACCCGCTCGACGGCAACCAGATTTTGGAATACGTCCAGCACCGGGTTCGGGTGGCCGGCGGGGATATCTGGATTTTCGAGAAAGAGGCGATTGAGGAACTGGAGAAGACCCGGGGTATCCCCCGGGTGATCAACAACGTGTGCGATGTTGCACTCATGCTCGGATACGCCGCCAATGCCCGCAGTGTCACCGCCTCGCTCATGCGCCAGGCACTTCGCGAGGCCAGCAGCTTTTCCCAGCACCTGGCGAAAGCTGCCACACCGGATAACTGATTTTTACCTGCGTCTGGAAAAATCAGGTCAGAAGGTGTAAAGAAGCCGCAACATGGCGGTGTGTTCGGTGTACTCGTTGGTGGAATTAACGTTCAGTTCTCCGCTGACTTCAAAGCCGCTTTCCCAGGTTCGGGTCACATTGGCGGAGAAGCCCAGGAGGCGGTTCCATCCCGTGTCGGGGCCGGTCCCGGGGGACCAGCCTTCGGCTTCGCCCTGGGCGACGGCATTGGCGAAGCGGTCTTTTTCCTCCCGCCGAACATCGCTTTTGGCAAAGCCCAGGTTCACAAGGAACATGGAAAAATAGTTGGGGAAGGTCCGCCGCAGGCGGAAAATCAGGTAATGGCGCTGATCCCAGAACGGGGAAAAATAGAGGTCCGAATCCTGGTCCATGGTTTCCAGGGAGTTATGCAGGCCGAGCCAGAAATCGTATTGCTGGGAAACACGCCAGAAGTTTTCCAGTTCGGCTTTGATATAGGAATTCCGGTCCTCATAGTATGCGAAATACGCGAGACCCACAGACTGCCAATCATCCCGGATCCGCCAGAAAGGGCGGATGCCGAGTCCATCAAAACTTAGCATTTCACGGGCGGAGGGCACGACGCCATGGTTGTAAAAGGCGGCGATATCGATAGCCGGGACCGGACGCCACTGATGTTCCAGGCCGTAGATGAACTTGCTTTCGTTGTCGATATCCGATCCGTCGGCCTCGACAACTCCCACATTGGCCAGGGTGAAGGATCCGTCGTCGTGGGTATAACTCAGGCGGAGATTCAGAAAAGTTTTGTCCGCTTCATAAAAGGTCCGGTCGATGATGTTGGACTGAACGGTGATGGTCTGGGTGGTGTCACTGATGATTTGCACGGTGGTGGCCTCGCCGTTTTCGATCCGCTGTTCGTTGGTGACGGAGGAAGAGGAGGTAGTGCGTTCGGCGGTAATAAACCGGTTGGTGGAGATGGTCTGTTTGATGCGGCCGATCCCGTAGCGGCCCTGCAGGGCGGTGCGGCGGTTGAGGTTCACGCCGGCGAACACAGAGAATTCGCGGTCATCGATGACTTCATTGGCGCGGTTGACCATGGCGTCGCCACCAATGTAGGGACGCCGCAGAGAAAGCCAGGGGCGGGAGTCGCCGTCCTCGGTGAGATCCTCCGAGCCTTCCGGCAGGGGCATGAGGCGGCCGAGGCGTTCTCGGACATAGCCATTGAGAATGGCGATTTCCTCTTCGGGGTAACCGTCGCGTTTGAGCAGCTCGATGTTTCGCAGGGCCAAATGGAGTTCCCCTTGGAGGGTGGCCATTTCCACACGGGTGCGGCGGGCCAGGAAGACCGGATTCTGAACATAGGCGGCGCGGAGCACGTCGCGGCCGCCCGCTTCGCGGTCGGGTTCGAAGCGCTTGAGCAGCATTCGGTCATCGGTTTTCATGCTGTATCCGTTCTGATACTGAACAAATCCCATGCGATAGTGGATTTCGGCTTCGTTGAGCACCGTCCGGGTCACATCAAAAGCGCGGATGTTGGTGTCCAACTCCTGTCCGACTTCTCCGAGGGGATATGCCACGGCAAAGACATCCTCTTCAGCTAGGTTCAACTCACGGATGAGGACGCGCCGAGAATCGCGGAATTCACGGGAGAGACGCCGCTGATATTCCCGCAGGGTTTCCATGCGCTGCCGGTCTTCCAGCCAGAGGCGGTTGGGAATCGGGAGTCCCTGGCGGCCGTCTTCAGAAATCTGTGCCAACTGCCCGGCATCCCATAAATGGCTGTGGACTTCCCAGTCGGCCTGCTGCATAAATTCCCGCATTTCGGGAAAGGTGGCGATTTCGCGCAGTTCTTTATTCAAGACATCACCGATGCCGACAAACATGGTCATGGGGATGCCGAGGTCCTGCGCGATTCGGGTTCCATAGCGGAAGGAGTTTCTCATGCCGTCGTCAAAAGTCACCAGGACGACTTTGTCAGGCGAGTAATCAGACAGCCGTTCAATATCCGGTTCGGTGACACCGGTCCAGGCGCGCTGAATGCTGCGGACCATTCGGTAAAGCCAGGGGCGTTCATCGGTGAGCTTTGCGGGGACTTTGTTTTCGAAGTAAGGCTCCAGATCAGACGCGGCGATAAAGCGGAAGCCGTCCCGTTTTAAGGCACTGAGTTGTTCACGGACTTGGCGGACGGAGGGCATAGACGAAAATTCACTGGGATGAATGCCCGGGTATAAAAGCGTAAAAACAGCTCCATGTGTTCCCTCCAGTTCCATACGCTCCAGATACGCCATCGCATCTTTGAAATTCCCGCGCGCAAAGGATAACCGCGCCCACAGCAAGTAGCGGAATGGATTGTTTGGATTGAAAAACCGGGAATTCTCTCGCAATTGGCGTTCCACATCTTCCAACATCATCCGCCCGAAATACGACTCCACCAAACCATACCTCGCACGGGTATTCATCGGATTAAATTCTTTCAAAACATGGGTGAAAACATTTTCCGCTTTCGTATAGTCCCGATTCAGTATCAATATTTCGCCATAAAACAAATAGGGCTCGATTTTGGAATCATCAAAATGAATCGCATCTTCGATTTGTCGCAATACATCCCGAATCGAAAAAGCATCCGGGGTTTGATCCATCATCAATTTCATGTATGTGGCAATTCGCATGTGTATTGTGGCCTTGACCTCCCCTATTTTTGTAATGTCCAAAAGCCTCTCCAAAGCCTCAATTGCTTCATCGGGGGATTGAAACCGCATCGCCAAATTTGCGAGAAGATTCAATGCGTCGGAATTTTCAGGCTGAACTTCCAGAGCCTGCTCCGCATCCACCCTCGCCAGATTGAGTTCACCCATAAGCACCAGCACATTCGCCCGGGCCAGCAAGTAATTTGCATCCTCCGGATAGGCTTCAAGAATATGATCCCAATGAACCAATGTATCTTCATACCGTTCATTTACGTAAAGAGACCACGCCAGGTCGATTTCGATGTCTGTGCGGTCCGGTTCTTCGGCATGCAAACGCTCAAACATTGCCAGAGCCTCAACATACATCCCCCCCCAAAGATAATTTCTGGCCAGAGAAACCCGGGTTTCATACTGATCAGGATTTAAGTCCAAACTCGTCTCATACAATTCTATCGCTTTACTGAACTCTGCATCACGCGTGGCCGCTATCGCCAATAAATTATATCCCATCGGTTCGTGTGGGGCAATCGTCACCAACTGTTCCCACAAAGCCGCCGCCTGGTCCGGTCTCCCCGTAAGCCAATACGCCCACCCCAAGGTTTCCCAGGCTCCCATTAAGGTCGGGTCGCCATCAATCGCGGCTTGCAGTTTGGGAATGGCTTCTTCATATAGTCCCTCCTCAACATCCTTCATCCCTTCATACATCAACTCCCTCTCCTTCGTCACAAAAACAGACTCGTCTGACGGAACCGCCAGGCCTTCTGCTGACTCCTGCGCCCAAATAGCGTTTTCCCCACACAACAATAGAAAGGCCAAAAGGTGTTTCAGACAAGGAACAGCTTTACGTACGTCGATTGTGGATCCCAAGTGCCGCTCTTTGACCACATTACATTTATCGTGTGAAGTTAGCATGGTTTGCAAAGTAAACGATCACATTGAAAAGGGCAATCAGAGAATGCTGAAAACGGAAAGAATTCACACTGATCCGGCTCTAGCAGGCAACCCGTTTTGTTGAAAAATAAATACGGAGTACAGATTCCACAATGCAAGGGAGATCCGGCTGATTTAAATTTTTTTTACGGATTTCTTCGTATCCGTTGACCGGCGCAGCCATTCGTTGGGCTTTTTTGATTATCGATAGGGTAGGCTTCGATGTTAGAAAAAACAGCCGTACAAAGGATTCAAGATGATGGATTTTACCTTGACATCCAGCCACTTCCGATGAGACTAATTAAACTTTAAGCACAATTTTTGTGAAATGTCACATCAAGAGCGCCAGTACCGCCCTTTCCTTCTTCCATTATGCATTCCCCACTAACAAGACGATTGGGTTACATGTTCACCCTCATCGGATGGAGCGTGGCGACAGCTTTGAACGCCCAGCCGATTTTACCACTGCGTACCGATCCTCCGGGTGGTCTGGAGCCCGAGGACATCCCCCAGTTCATTCTGATAACCTTTGACGATGCAGTGACGCCTCAGCATTTCGAAAATGTGGGGGAAATTTCGGACCACCAAAATCCGGACGGCTCCGACATCGGGTTCACATTCTATATCAGCCTGGACTATACTGACTACTGGTTAGTTCACCAACTGCACGCAGCCGGGCACGAAATCGCCATCCACACCATAACGCACACCACCAGTACCACCACCGACCACACGACATGGATTAAAGAGATCGAAGGAGCCCGGGAGGCACTGCACCGGTACGCCGGTGTGCCGCGGAACGACATCCGCGGTTTTCGCGCTCCGTATCTTGCCTATAACCCCGCGATGTTCCAGGCGCTTCACGACCTGGGATTTCTCTACGATTGCTCCGTGTCTGAACAGGCCGGCATGGAATCCAACAGCCCCTCTCCCGCTGAATATATCCGACCGTATTCTCTTAACAACGGACTTCAGCAAAATGGAGACACGGGTATCCCCACCACTGAGGGTCTCCCGAATTTGATCGAAGTGCCGATGTGGAAACTCATGGACGGTCCTCAGGCATTGCTGATGGATCCGTTGCTGAATGCCGGACGCTCCAAAGATGAGATTGTTCAGATGTTTAAAGAAAATTTCGACACCCTTTATCTTGGAAACCGGGTTCCAATGGGTATTTGGCTGCATCCGTCCTGGATTATGAACGCCGACAACGTCCAGGCCCTGAACGAATTCCTGGTCTGGGCCATGGGAAAAGACGATGTATGGGTTGTGCCTGTTGCATCTATGGTTGATTGGGAGCGGAACCCACTGCCTTCCGGGCATCCGGACCTGCCGGCCCTTCTAGCCCGAAACCCGTACGTCCCCGTCCCGGAATCAGAAACCTTTACTAATGTCTTCAGCCAGGGGCATTTTCGTTCTGTCGGCCAATCCGCACATGCCTACCCACATCCAGACATGCTCTATTTGACCCTCCGGGAGGAAGCACCTCTTTCCGTCACCACCCGCTGGGAAATTGCCCCCCTGGACTGGTCCGAAACCCAGTACGTGGCCCGCCTCTACCTGGCCTCCCCGGACCAAACTGTTAAGAATTGGACCTTCAGCATCCCGCTTGGAAATAATGAAAAAAAATATGGCTGGTCAGAAGTGGGCGGTGAAGTGTTCGAATCCAACGGGATCCTTACGATGGATTCCAGCCGGGCGTGGGATCCCGATCTGGGACCCGCCGAAAAACTCTTGGCCACGATCAGTTTTGAAGGAGATCCCGCTCAACTCGGGGAGGCCACCGGCACCACAACCCGGCTCGGTCCCGAGCCGCCCCGCTTGATTGGCGAGGCTCTGCCCGACCAGCTCCGACTCCGGTGGGATCGGAACGCACCAATCTTCCATGTGCAGGGCCGCGAATCCCTCACCTCCGGCGACTGGGAAGACCTCGAAATCCTATACGGTGTCGACGAGACCTTCATAACCTTCGACTCGCCATACTCTTTTTTCCGTATCAAAGCCCAGCCCTGATCTCCACTGGGAATACCAGATGAACTAAATTCGTCACGATTTCGTGCGGACCAGCAGCAGAATTCCGGTGATCAGCGAGGCGGACAGGAGGAACACGCCCATCTCCAGTAAAGCCCCATATCCCAGACTTACTAAAGCCATCACCACGCTCACCACCTGAAGAATCACACAAAACACAAAAAGGAATCCCGTTTTGACTTCACGCTTGATTCGTTCCTGAGGGTCCAGAGAGTCCAATGGTGTTTGCATAATTCTGAGTTTGCGACAAACGCTGAACATTTGCGAGGATATTTTTTCCGCCGTGTGCAGATTCAGTCTTCAATATTCTTCCACGAGCGTACACGCAGGTTCTTATAGTTTAGCGATTCATCCCCTCCATACACAACCACGGGATCTGCGGCGAGATCCCCCGCCAGCGCACACCATTTTTCCAGGCTTTTGCCCCATTCCCTTCGCCCATTCTTCCAAGACAGACTCAATATCTCGTTTTATCAAGCCGAAAATCATACAGATTGATAATACAAACGTCAATTTGTATAAAATTTTAATCCATAAAGGAATCACGGATCAAATAGCGGAATTATAAACAAGTATTGACATATGGTAATATGGGTATAAGGGTTTTGTTATGAAAACAACAATAGAGTTGCCGGATGATTTGATTCTGGAAGCAAAACGCACCGCGTTAAACCGACGCACGACCTTGCGGGCTTTGATGCTGAATGGATTACGTCGCGAAATCGGATTTGAGGCGGATGAAACACCTCACGGACTGAACGCGTTGGTGGCGGTGGGACGGAATGACTGGCAGAATATTTCTGCGGACCAACATGTGGATACAGAACGCGTGGGATGGGAATGAAAATTTTTTGGGACACCAATCTTTTCATTTATCTCTGGGAAGACGGCCCGCAGACGCAAACAACGCGCTCTTTTGTGGAATGGATCGTGAATTCAAAGCATGAAGTGATCACCTCTGCCCTGTCGCTGGGGGAAATTCTGGTGATTCCATTTCGGATGAAAGACGAAAATCGGGTGCGGGACTATGAAAAGGCCTTCTCGGGAATAGACGTTGTTGCGTTTACATCCGCGGTTGCCAGACATTTCGCCAGATTATGGGCCTTGCATCCGAACCTCCGCCCGCCCGATGCCATGCAGTTGGCTTCAGCAATCCACACCCAAGCCGACGTGTTCATCACCAATGATAACCGCCTGGCATCCATCCCTCTGGAGGCCTCCCTGCGTGTCATGGCCTTAAAGGATTGGGAAACTTTGAAATCCTGAGCCTCACGTCCCCCGCTCCGCCCGCAGGGCGGTAGAATACCAGGGAAAACGAAATTTTGCAGCTTTCATTGCCCAGATTATCGAATTTCCACCATCGATTCGCCGGATTCGAAATACGAGAGGATTACAGGCAACTGCTGTTCCAATAAAAATTCAAGCCTCTTGGATGTCGTATTTCCACAGCGTAACCAAATAATTTTAGGAGGGGGACCTTTGAGGTTCAGCAACTTGGGGAAATCAGCATCCTTTGTCATCAGAATGACTTGAGCTACGCGTGCAGCCTCAAAGATGGCCCCATCATCCGCATCTAGCAAACCCAGATCTCGGACGTGCTGACAACGAACACGGAATGTAAATTCGATCCATTTGGCGAGCCGGGGTGAAAGATGCGCATCCAGCCAAATCATGCCACCAAAACCGGATGGTCTATTCCTTTAGACGCATACTCAATCGCAGCCACAATATCTTCTCGCTCCAAGTCTGGAAGCTCCTCAAGTATTTCCGGAAAACTCAAGCCGGATGCCAAAAGATCAAGTATGTCTGTTACCCGAATCCTCATTCCGCGTAAGCAGGGGCGTCCACCGCATTGGCGTGGATTAATGGTAATTCGGTTATCGTTAGCATCCATAAATACATTTCATACTCCAAGAATGGACCAAGATCAAGTCCACGCTGTTTATTGAGCACAACCCCGCTCCGCCCGCAGGGCGTAGAGGACGGGGACCACAAACACCGTCAGGGTGGCGACGATCATGCCGCCGAAGGCGGGGATGGCCATGGGCAACATGATGCCGCTGCCTTTGCCGGTGCTGGTCATCACTGGGAGCAGCGCAAGCAG
>PXDP01000360.1 GCA_003565035.1 PVC group bacterium
CGTCGACAATGACACCCTGGAACAGGCCCTTTGCCCCGTCCCGCTTTCCAGCATTGCCCTGGCCGGAAAACGCATTGGGTATGCCGCCTCTGGAATGGCCGTGCAATGGGCCAAAGGCACCGCCCCTCCCGCTGAACCCCTTCGCGTTCTTCCCCGCGGAGTCATCACCCGACACTCCACCGACCTTCTGGCCTTTTCCGATCCGCTCATTAAAAAAACCCTCACCCTGATCTCTGAGAAAACCGAACAGATCCGGGACGTGGCCGATGTGGTCAGCCATCTCGGCATTCCGCGAAGAACCCTGGAATACCGCGTGAACAAAAGTACCGGACAGAGCCTAGGAAACCTCCTCACCCGGGCCCGCATCCGCAAAGCCTCCAATCTGCTCACCGAAACCGATCTCAGCATCAAGGAAATCGCCTACCTCGTCGGTCTCTCCGAACCCCGCATGCTTTCCCTGATTTTCAAGCGTGAAACCGGCGAAACCCCCAGCGAATATCGCTCAAGAACCCGGTAATTCGGGCTTTATTCCGCCAAACAGGTCCGCAGGTTCCCATTCGGATCATATGCCACCGGGGCGAGGAAACAGTCGCGGATGCGGTCGTGATCGCGGTTGCGGTATTTACACCTTAGGGTGTGTGGTGCCGCAAGCGAAGGCGGTAGAAGCGTTGGTGAAGAACCTCGGTTTCATCCATGAGGTCCAGGGCGTCGTCGTTTCCGGGCATCCAGATGCCGAGTGGGAGCCATTCAGGGTCGCCCAGCAGCGTGTCCGTGTATTCCAGCCGGTATTCCAGGTGGCTTTGGGTCAGAATCCGAATGCCGCGGGCGTTGCCGTCCATGAAGAGTCCACTCAGATGAGGCGGAGTCAAAGGTTCTGCCTCACGGAGAACCGTGACCGCCATGGCATTGATCAGGCCCGACCAGGCGGGATCAGGCCCCACGCGGAAGCTGTAGGAGGAAGCCCCGCTGACGATATGACTTACATAATGGGTTTGCCCATCCTCCCCAATGTTCACACCGTTGACCACGACTTCCGCATCCGGAGTTCCGGGATCAAACGTGATGGTGATGCTGCGGTCGTTTCCAACCCGCCGGAGGACAAATTCAAAGCGCACGTCCTCTTCTGGATCAAAACCATCAAACGTATGAGTCCAGTACCGGTCATTGTTGGAGTTAAAGGAATGCGTCTGCCGCAGGTCGGCGTTTTCGGCATCAAACCAGTCAAACCGCGCCGCATTGCCGGAGGCCATAGGCGGGAAGTGCGCGGCCGTGAGGGTGTCAATGGGGGCACCAACAATATCACCCGAGGTAACGCTGCTGGCCAGACTGTAACGGAGATCCGCCGTCTCCTCTCCGCTTTGGTTCCGCAGAAGCACCTGGCTAAACGACGCGGGAGGCGTGTTCCCGGTGCCTGCGGCACTCCGCAGATTAAACCTTTGCCAGGTGTTGCCGCTGTATTCAACGGCATCGGTCCCCTGCATGGCGCTGGTGAAATTGATGAGAAAGGTCTCCTCCATGGGCGGGAGCGGCAGGACGGTCACGGTCAACACAGCACTTTCACTCTCCACACCCTCTCCTTCCCCATTGTCCACAAAAACGGTATAGCTTCCCGCATCCGCAAGCGACGCAGACTCGATGGAAAAGGTCGGTTGATCCGCCCCGGGGAGGTCCACCCCGTTTTTCCGCCATTGATAGGTCGGGGCGGGAAACCCGCTTGCCGTCACCGAAAAAGAGACCGGGTTGCCCTCAAGCACCGTCAGTGAAACCGGGTGGGAGGTAATTACCGGCTCAAACGGATCGCTGCTTTCCACCGTGATCGTCACATCGTCGAAGGTCACCGCTTCACCGTTGGACACCCGATAGCGCAGCACGTAGTCGCCGGGAAGTTCGAAGCTGATGCTGGCATCCGGCGCGGTGGGCGGGGCCGGATTGGCGTACACCGCCCCGGGGCCGGAGATCTTTTGCCACCAGGTCTCCAGCGGACCCTGCGGCAAATACTCCCCGCTGAAACTGGCCGCAAGCGTATGGCTGTCCCCGAGATTCACCGTGGCATCCGGCCCGGCTTCCACGAAAGGGGCCAGGTTCAGGGTCGCAGGCAGGGTCAGATCGTTCCAGGTGGTCGTGAAGGTGCCCGTGGTGTTATTGGGCGAATGTACCGTAATCCCGACCAGCACCGTTTCCGGCATGGTGACCGTGTAGGTGGTGTGGTACCAGAAAAAATTCGACCCTTCCTGCACATAGCGGCTGAGCTGGAAGCTGTTTCCTGTCCGGGTGATGCGGTACAGCCCGGTATTGGGCGGAGCCACCCCGGTTCCAGACTCCGCGCCGCCGGTGCTACTCCGATGTCCCGCGCGGCCGGATATCCAACTCGAACCATCCCGGTGGGCACCCACATATACCATTCTGGAGCCCGGATCCAGATTCTCCCGCACCATCATCGAGGTGAAGGCCCATACCGAGCCGGAGGTCGGCGTGAGGGAGCCCAGCCGGCCAAAGACTTGAAAGTCTCCGGTCATTTCCACATACGCGAAGCTGACCGAATCCGAAGCGGCCATTTGCATCCCCGCTCCCCCGCCTGACAAGGTCCAGCTTGAACCGTCAGGATTGGTCGAAATGCTTTGCGGGACAGCCGAGTTAATGCCGGCGGTCTGCTGCACGGGCATGTTGATCCGCACGGCCACCTCGGCAGTGTCGGTGTATTCCCCGTCATTCACGGTAACACGCAACACATAGTCGCCGTCGGCACTGAAGCGCGCCCCAGTGTCCAAGTCGGCCGCGTTGTCAAACGTCACGGTGCCCGGACCGCTGACGCGTTCCCAGAGAACGGTGAGCGGGTCATTGTCCAGATCCACTGCCGCCGCCTCCAGCCAGAGGCCGACGCCGGAAGGCAGGTTGACCGATGAGACGCTCGGGCTGGTGATCGACACTGTGGGCGGATGGTTCAGTTCGGCGTCGATTTCGCGCGCGGTGATGTCCCACCAGGTGCCGTTGTCCAGAGCCAGGCGCAGGGTGGCCTCGCCGTCGATGGCATCCGCGTCGGTCGCGGCGAGCAGCGTGAGACTCTGCCACTGATCCCAGTTGCCCGGGGTGAAGAAGAGGTTTCCAGCCCCAAGCACTTCCAGACTCTCCCCGCCGTTGACGGGATTCAGCAGCGAGGCCTGCAGGGTGAGGTCTCCGAAAGGCTGCTGCCGCAGCCGCACGAACACCTGCTCCGTACCGCCTTCGGGTACAAGGACGAGACTCGTGGATGTCTCCACTTTCACCCCGTCAAAGGGCTCCAGGAAGGCAACGGGAATCGGACGCTCCAGTTGTCCGCCCGGCAGCTCCACGCCCACCTGAATGTGACGGGTGCCGGAGGTGGTGGCTTTGTGGATGGCTTCCAGATAATAACGCTGTCCCGCCACCAGGGAAATCGCGTCGGAGCGCTGGGAGGAATGCCCCCAGGCATTGGGATTATCCTCCCGGTTCGGATTTAAAATCAGTACCCGGTTTGCAGGCTGGTCGTCGGTGCTGAGCCAGACCTGCGCGCGGCGGCGGGCAGCCACATAAAAATGATAATCCCCGGTTTTCGGGGCCACGAAATAGGCCCTCAGCCGCGTGCCGTAGTTGCCGGTATTCTCCTGGTATTGCATTGTCCCTGAGTCAATGAAGTCAAAAAGGTCAGCCTCGTCAGGATACGCAGTGCTGTCCACCAAATCGGATACATTATTGCCGGTCACCCCGTAAAAAATCTCCCGCAAAAATCCGCCTTCTCCATCATTGGGAACAAGGGTAACGGTGAAACTGCGGTTCTCCGAGGTTTCTTCACCCTCATTATCATCGAAAGCCTGCACATGCCAGGTCGTCGCTCCAACACTGGCCACCCAGTTGAAGCGGTACAGGGCTCCGGACACGGGGCTGGTTTGCGTGCTGACCAGATTTCCGTTCACAAAGAAACGAACCTCCGAAATATTCGCGGTGGTGCTGGTCACATCCGCCTCAAGCGCAACCACGTCCCCGGTTTCGAAGGTGGCTCCGTCCGCCGGATGTTGCAGGACAATGGACGGGTTGATATTGTCGTCGTCGAGGATGGTCACGGTGAGCGTGGCGGGGCTGCCAAGCACGCTGTCGCCAAGGGCATTGGTCGCCGTCGTGAGCTGCACCTGGAAGGTTTCCGGGGGTTCGGGTTCTGAGTCGTTCAGAATGGGAATCGAAATCGTTTTGATGCCTGTGTCATTATGAGCCCAGGTCAGGGTACCGCTGACGGCGGTGTAATCCTCCCCGGCCAGCGCGCTTCCATCCACGGTGGTGAAATTGGCCGTGAGTTCGCCCGACTGACCGCCTACCCGAGAGACTTCCAGCACGAGATTGCCGTGGTCTTCCATCACCGTGACCGCGGATTCCACAAACTGTACCGTACCGTAGGCATCGTTGTCGATCACCCACACCTCGAAGGAGGCGCCGATCAACCCCTCATAAGCCGGATCACCGCTGCTGGCGGCGGCGGTGACCGTCGCCCACTCATCGCCGTCGACCTCTTCGTTATCCACGGCGGAGATCTGCACGCTTTGTGGCTGATCCCAGTTGGCGGGATTGAAGGTGAGTTGGGCGGGAAGCGCCTGCACGCGGGCGCCGGTGCCGATGGATACGGTGACGTTTTGCGCCGGCGCGGTGGTCAGAACCACGCTGTAGGAAAGGCTGCCGCCGTCTTCAGACAGTTCGCGGCGGGGCTGCGGCTGGGGTTCGCCGAAGAGGGGCGGCTGCGCGGGCGGCAACGGCGGAGG
Source organism: PVC group bacterium (assembly GCA_003565035.1). Taxonomy (GTDB): domain Bacteria; phylum Verrucomicrobiota; class Kiritimatiellia; order SS1-B-03-39; family UBA6053; genus PXAS01. The sequence continues at coordinate 4,764 of PXDP01000360.1, forward strand.
GATTACCTGTACCGCCGGTTGCGCCACGCCGTGCACCACCACGCTGAGGATGCTCTGGCCGATGAGACCATCGTTGTCCGTAACCGTCAGAGTCACGTCATAAATCCCGGGGACGGTGTAGCTGTGCGAAACCGCCATGCCATTCGCGGTGAAGCCGTTGCCGAAGTCCCAGGCGTAGTCGACGATCGTGCCGTCGCTGTCAAAGGAGTCGGAGGCATCGAACTGCACCGGCAGCGGCGTGTTTCCGGTCTGGGGGCTGAGCGTGAAACCCGCCACGGGCGGACGTTTAAAATCATCCACGCGATTAATTTCCAGATAAAGGATCGAAGCAGTGTTGCGATGCGAACTGATGACAATTTCGCCGCTGCTGACGGGCAGGGTCAGAGAGCCTTCGGCGTACCCATGGGTGGCGAGGTTGCGGTCGAGCAGGATTTCGCCATTGAAGCGCAGCAGCGCA
>PXDP01000211.1 GCA_003565035.1 PVC group bacterium
GCAGATCCGCGACCTCGGCTGGGGCATGTTCATCTGCTGGTCGTTCAGCACCTTTTACGGCAAGGAATGGACACCGACCCAGGACAAGGATGCCGCTTTCTTTCAGGCCACCGGAGTCGATACCGATCAATGGGCGCGCACCGCCAAGGAGGCGGGCATGAGCTACATCCTCTTCCTGACCAAGCACCACGATGGCTTCTGCCTCTGGGACACCGATACCACCGACAAGAAAGTCACCAACAGCCCGCTCGGCGTCGACGTGCTGGCCAAACTCCGCGAGTCCTGCGACAAATACGGCATCAAGCTCGCGCTCTACTTCTCCGAGGGTGACTGGAACTGGCCGGGCGCCGTCGACGGCGCACACATGCAAGGTGGCCACCACCCGGAGATGAAAAAAGCCCAGCTCAAGGAGCTGCTCACCCGCTACGGTCCCATCGAATTCTGGTGGATGGATCACGCCATCGGCACCGGGGGGCTCTCGCACCAGGAGACCGTCGAATGGGTCCATCGATTTCAGCCCAATTCATTCGTCGGCTTCAATCACGGCGAGCCCGCCGGGCGCCTCAACCTGCGCGAACGCGGCCGCCCCGGAAAAATCGGCGACACCAGTGCCACCCGCTATAACAAAGACGCCGAAGCGAACTTCGATGGCTACCTGGTGGCTGAATTTACCTACCCCATCCTCCCGCACCGTGAAGGCGGCGCGGACTGGTTCTACTCCTTGCCCGAACACGACGAGCTGGTCCACCCCGCCGAAAAACTCTTCGCGGATTATCAAGGAGCCCGCAAATACGGAAACATCTTCTCCATCAACGTCGGCCCCAACTACGACGGGCGGCTCCGCGAGGTGGATGTCAAAACGCTCCGCCAAGTCGGAGCCATGATCCGCGCCGCCGAGTCCGAAGAGCCCTGAGCGGGGACGCTTAGGCATCGCCCCAAATCTCGGGCCCCAAAATCCCGCAGTCGAACCACGAGACTGTGCCAGTGATGCTATCGCGATCCCTAAACGTTCGGCGAAAGGGGTTGAAACTACTACGGCGATCACCTACATTCCAAGGATGCCTGAAATTTCCAGATTTCTCGGGATCATTATTCGGATGTATTACCGGGATCATTCCCCACCACATTTTCATGCGGAGTATGGTGAGTATGAGATCACGGTCGAGATTGCTTCAGGCATCGTAACGGGCCATTTTCCGAGACGCGCGTTGAAAGCCGTTTTGGAATGGTATGAAATGAACAAAGATGCGCTTCTGCGGGACTGGGAACTCGCAGAGCAGCGAAGACCACTCGAACCGATTCAACCCCTCGAATAATGAAATTCTTACACATTGAAGACGCAAAGTATCTGGATGGCCATCGCGTATGGGTAAAATTCAGCGATGGGACAGATGGGCATGTGGATCTAAAAAATGAATTGGATGGGCCTATTTTCGAGCCATTGAAGGATCCTGAATATTTTCAGCAGTTCTCACTTGAAGGGCACACACTCACGTGGCCGAACGGTGCAGACTTTGCTCCTGAGCACCTCCACGCCCTCACGCCGCAGATCCAGTCGGCGTAGACAACGGTTATTCCGCTACGCTCCATATCCGCGACTCACCTCATCGTTGGCGAAGAAAAAAGAACTTCCGCTCTTGACGGAATAGCCATTGTAGATACATGGTCGGCTATGAAAACAAAAGTATCGCGTTGGGGAAATAGCTTGGCCCTGCGTCTCCCGAAGAAGTTGGCGACGAGCCAAAAAATTTTTGAGGATTCGAATGTCGAGATCATTGAGAAGGAAGAAGGCTTGCTTTTGCGCTCTTTAACGAACCAGACCTATGATTTGAATGATCTATTGAAAGGAATAACGAAAGAGAACCTGCATAAGGAGGTATCAACCGGAGCTGCCCGAGGCCGGGAAACGTGGTGAGCCGCTACGTACCAGAGGAAGGGGATATTGTCTGGCTTGAGTTCGATCCGCAGGCAGGTCACGAACAAGCGGGCCATCGACCAGCCGTCGTCCTATCCCGAAAAGCATACAATCGGAAAACCGGATTGGCGATATTTTGTCCCATCACCTCACAGATAAAGGGATATCCGTTCGAGGTGAATGTGGACGGAAAAAAGATCAGGGGTGCTATCCTATCAGATCAGGTGAAGAGTTTGGATTGGAAAGCGAGACGGGCGAAGCTTATCGAGAAACTCGATACCGAAACCCTTGCTGAAGCGGTTGCCAAACTATCAAGCATCATCCAATAGAATCGCCAACCGGCCGCTGCGCCACTACGGGAAGGCCGCCACGCCCGGCACCGGACGCGGAAGCCATTCGGTGGTGTAGACGTAAATCATTGACTCCTGACTGGTTGTGCCCTTCCCTGCGTTAAACACCTCGGAGTTCAGAACAACAAATGAAAATCATTCTTGTAGTTCTTTTTTGTGCAGCATTGGCTGGCTGTGTCTCACCTAAAGTTAATGTATCACCTGCATTTAATGAACAAGGAGATCTGGAGATCCATCTGGCCAAGAATTTTCGGGTGAATTCATTTTCGAGCCTATCAGTATGGGAAGAGGGCAACGATGAATATCTTTGGTATTTTTCTTTTGGCCAGGATAGGAGACTCGTTTTAAAATTTGGCGAGGAAACTAAATGGTCCGAAAAAGGTTTGCGATTTCCGCCCTACGGGACGGAACCTGATTTGCCCACTTTGGGCCAAGCTTTTTTTATTGAAGTATCTTATGTGTGGGATAAAGCATTTCCTCCCGTTGCGGCAGTTTCAGGAAGCACTTTCCGATTTAAAATAACTGAAGATCGTAATATCGTTAATTATGGTAGAATAAGAAATGGGACTCAGCGACCTTCAAGCGATAACCTAATATTTAGAAACAAAAGCATTAGCTCGGAACCAGAAGCTGCTCCACTACGGAAAGGCCGTCCCGACGGGCTCGCGACGTGGGAACCAGTCGGTCGTGTAAACGTAAATGATTGACGCCTCTTTGCTTGAGCCCTTCCCTGCGTTACACAGCTCGGAGATATACAAAATAGATGAATTTAGTCCAAGATTGGATCAGCTACTACAAAACAGACGACGAGCAATTTCGGCCGGCAGTCGATCATGTGATGGATTTAGTAAGCAGTGACCCCGAAGCACTTTGGGATTTTATAAAAGAAGCAGTGAATTCCCCTGACTGTGACGGTCAGGTCATTGAAAATTTGGCTGCTGGGCCACTTGAAGACCTAATGAACGCAAAAGGGAGGACATTCATTGATCGCGTAGAAAAGGAAGCAAAGCAATCTGAGAAATTTAACACCTTACTCGGTGGAGTTTGGGCAAGTGACATTCAACCTGAGGTCTGGAAACGGATCGAAACAGCCAGAAAGGAAGTCTGGTAGATCGAGGCAGTGGTGGACAACTACGTTCGTGCCTAACTCCGTACTACACTTTGACGTTCGGCATGAAGATGATGAAACAAATTGTCCTCACCTTGTGTTGTGCAGCGATCATAGGCTGCTCGACTCGCACAGAACCTGATCAGCCTTCAGGTGACGAGAAGCGAGGCACTTCACCTGTCGCCAACGTCATGTTGCCAAGCCCCGAGGAAATATCGGAGTTCAAGGCTGATCCGATTCCTGCTTGGTCCCATTGGGCCGAGTTTAAGATCGACCGCACGGCATTTTTGAAGGTTCTAACAACTTGGCACCAGGTCTCATCCGAGCACTGGCGACTCGGCTATAGCCATGTCGGATTGGAAGATCGTACCGGCACCATCAGACTGAAAGACGGCACGAGCATCCGGTGGATGGTCAAACCCGGGGGGCTTGCATATTTGTCGCTGCCAAGTGGGGAGACTATATTCTTGGCTAAAGAATTGAGTCGATGGAAAGGAACTGCTGAATCGGGGAGCGGGGAGCATTGACTCCTCATTGTTTGCGCCCTTCCCTGCGTTACACAGCTCGGAGATCAGGAAAACGGGAAAACGGGCGACCTCATTCCCCGCTTGACGGGAACCACTTTGCAGCTAAGTTACCACCATGCCCTTTGTCACGATTCCAGCCCATTACGACGGGAAAAATGTGCAACTGGACGAAGAGGTTGCGCTGACTCCCAACACCCGTTTAATCGTCACCGTTCTCGACACTGAGACCTCTGATCTCAAAGACTTAGAGCGCGAAGATTTTCTGCGGCTCGCGGCTAGTGGTCTCGCAAGGGGCTACGATGATGACGAAGTAGAATACTCAGAAGCTGACCTGAAGCGATGAACTCAGGATCAATTGTCTTGGCACGAGTTCAACAAGCAGATGGTCGCTTAAAGACCAGACCAGTGGTCATACTAAACAACGTGCCACCGTTTTCTGACTCTATTGTGTGTGCGGTAAGTTCAAAACTGAAGCATGAATGCTCTGGATTCGATGAGGTCATAGCGGTTAATGACGAAGACTTTGCAGACAGTGGATTGAAGGTATCATCCTTGATCCGGCTCGGGATCGTGGCAACCATTCCGAAGTCGACAGTGATAGGCGAACTGGGCAAGATCTCTGCTACCCGGTTGCAAAGACTCCGATCAAGATTAGCACAGAGAATCATGTCGGAAGAATGATGTTTGCGCCCTTCCCTGCGTCTGCGTCACTCACCTCGGAGTTATCCGAAAAGCCATGAATAAAATCACCGCATACAGAATCTACAGTCTTGTTGGATTATTTGCGGCTAAGCTTTCCGGCATTCCAATTCTTGGAGCGATTATCTTTTCAATCAAATGGGGTGATGGTTGGAGTAGAGGGAGCACTTCGATGTTTTCTGACTTCTGGGGCGTACTTGCCGTTCTTACTTATCCTTTTGCTTTTTTAGGGAAACTTATTTTTCCAAATTCGTTTTCCGCATTCCTTGCTTTTGCTGTCATCTTCGAGGTAATCTATACCATTATGTTGGCCTTTATCCTTGCGCAGATCGTTTATCGGCTATTCCTATCGCGAACCAATTCGGGAGATGAGTGAATCGGGCAGCGGGGAGCATTAACTCTCCTCGCCCCCACACCACCCCCGATTTGATCGTCAGAGACCCTGAACCTACCAATACGCGATTCCGCAGTTGCGATTGGCTAAGGGGAAAAACAAGAATTCAACTGATGCACACTGATAGAAACTGATAGGGAAGAGCCGCTTTATAAGGCTGAGTCGCAACAGATTGTCGTCGACACCACGGTAATTGCAAAGATTGCCGATCA
>PXDP01000167.1 GCA_003565035.1 PVC group bacterium
ACGGAACGGAATCGGTGAAGGAAAATGGATTCCTGATGCCGGTCGCTGGAGGCAGTGGCGGTACCGTAACCATTTACAGCAATACGTTTGCCAACGATGACGGCCTCACGCTGACTGGAAACTGGGAGGTTGGGGCACCGAACCAAGGCGGGGTGAGCGGCCCCTCAAGTGCGTATGAAGGCAGTCAGGTTTTGGGAACGTATTTGAACGGAAACTATCCGAATCAAAATGACACCATGACGGTAACCCTGCCCCCGATTTCTGTCAGCGGTCTGTCTTCCGTCCGTGTGGAGTACATGCGGTGGTTGGGCTTGGCCTCACAAGGAAATACCCGGGATAGGGGGAGGGTGCAAATGTCCACGAACAACAGCACCTGGGCAAACGTCTGGGAATCGGATAACGGGTTTTCCGCAGACAGCGACTGGACGGCGGCAACGCACGACATTTCTCTCAACAATCACGAGCAGCTTTGGTTGCGGTTTCAATTGCAGACATTCAATAAAGGGGGGAATAATCAGGTCTCTTTCGGATTTAATATCGACGATTTAAAGATTACACGCGAGTCCGGTGGCATGCTTTTTCCGCCCGTTTTCACGTCCGACCCCGAGACCCTGGCCGGGCAGGGAACTCTGTATACCTACCAGGTCACCACCTCCGATGAAGACACTCCGGGGGAGGATTTGATATTGGCTTCCGGCCCCTTGCCGGAGGGACTTTCATTTACCGATCACGGGGATGGGACCGGGACTCTTTCCGGGGAGCCCCTTGAGGCGGGGGATTTCGAAATTACGCTCTCGGTAACAGACGGAGATTACACCACCTACCAAATGTTCACCCTTGAAGTGGTGAGTCCTCTGGTCTTTGAGGAAGAAGTGGTTTTTACCGGTGATCCCGGATCCAACAGTGCCACGGTAAGTGCTACGCACCTTGGCGATGAGCCGATTACCCTCACCGCCCTCAGTTTGCCGGGGTGGCTGACGTTCAGCGATAACGGGGATGGTACGGGAACGCTGACCCAGGTGGAACACTCCGGTGATTGGGGTGGGCATGAAGTCATGATCCAGGCGGATGATGGGGAGGCAAGTGTAACGAAGAGTTTTGCCGTGTATCGGGGGATCCAGAACCGGGTGGAAACCCGGGAGGCCCATTTTGGAGAAGCCGTGGTTTTATTGGTTCCCTTTGGCCATGATGCGGAGGAGATCGCCGGGATACTGGAAGGACTCGACAGCGGTTGGGCTTTTTACCGGACCATGACGGGGCAGGACCCGAATTTGTATTTTCAATACAACGGTAAACCCACCATCGCGGTGGTGCCCAATGGGGAAACCTGCGGAGCGGGATGTGGCTTTGTGGGCTTTACCGGAATTGAATTGACCCAGGACTCCTGGGCAACGCTCTATGACGGTTTCCGGCTGAACGGGGAGTTCGATCAGGTTGCTTTTTACGAGATGGGCCGGAACTTCTGGTTTTACGGGGATGAGTTGTCGTATCAGTCTCCCGATGACGAATGGGTCATTGCGACGGGCTATGCGGTGTGGATGCGCTTTATGGCGATGGCTTCGGCAGGTGTGCAGGGGGGGGCGTTTAATGGAGAACCTTTTGCTGATTTTGAAGCGGAGGTACGGGGGTTATTGGACACGTATTTAGCCGATGATAGTTTTGACTGGGAGAACACCCTTCGGGCCGGAGTAGGCGTGCCCAATAGCATGGGCCTCGGTGGAACCGATCTCTATGCGTCCTTCCTTTTTGCTCTGAGTGATGGGTATGGCCCGGCCTTGGTGGAGAATCTCTGGTTGGAAGCGGGGCTTCTCAATGAAGCGGGATCGACGCTTGAGGCGGTGGACAATTTCATTCGGGCCGCTTCCTCGGCGGTGGGCGAGAACCTGGCTCCGCAATTTGAGTACTGGCGCTGGCCAGTGAGCAGTGAGTTGGAGTCTGAACTGGGGTCTGCTTACCCGGACAGTGTCCCGGGGCAGTTTTCGATCAGCCCGGAAAGCATCGAGGTTGATCGGGAGGTGGGCGAAGTTTCATTGACCGTGTCCCGATCAGGCGGTACGGCCGGGGAGGTGAGCGTGGCCTATGCCACGCAGAATGGAACGGCCCAGGCGGGAACTCACTACAGCGGTCAAAGCGGAGTGTTTACCTGGGCCAATGGGGACGGCAGTTCCCGCACAATTACCGTGCCCATCACCGATCTCGGGCCCGTTGGCGAAACCGTATCGTTCACCGTGGTGTTGTCGCATCCTACCGACGGGGCGGCCCTGAGTGCTGCGGATACGGCCACTGTGACGATTGAATACGAGTCCGAACCCACCCCGGTTTTGGCCTTGCAGGCGGTCTCCGGTCTTTTTCACGGCGGGGCCACCGTGAATGCGGATTTGCAGGAAGGCGGCGAAAGCATTACGGTGACGCTGTGGTGGGGAACCCATGACGGCGGATCCGATCCCGCCGCGTGGGATCAGGAAGTGTCTTTGGGTGCCTATCCCCTTGGCCTGATCAGTCACGAGTTGGAGAATCTTTCGCCGGAAACGACTTATTTTTATCGTTTTGCCGGCGTCAACTTTACCGGTCTGGAGGGGCAGAGTGTGACCGGGTCTTTCACGACCTTGGAGCCCCCTGATTTTACCCGTTTTGTGTTCACTTTCAGTGGCTACAGCGGCACCGAAACGCTGGCCGACTTCCCGCTTTTGGTGCGGATTTCGCCGCAATTGAACGGATTTGCCTACGAAAACATGGCCTATCCGGAAAGTGGAGCCGATTTGCGTTTCTTTACCACCGGTGAGGATCCAGTGGAACTGGCGTTTTCTATCGAGCATTGGGACCCCGAGGGAGAGTCGGCGGTTTGGGTGCGGGTGCCGGCATTGTCGGCAGAAACCGAAATCGCCATGGAAATCGGGGATGAATCCTTGGACACGCTGCCAGGCTACACCGAGGACGGCACCGTCTGGGCGGGAACGGCGTATATCAGCATCTGGAATCTGGGTGAGGATACCGGCGAGGTGCGCACGGATGTCCGCAGCGGGCTTCATGCCGAGCCGGGGGGCAGTGGAACGGTTCTGCGGGCTCCGGGAATTGTTGGCTACGGAGCGGAATTCGATGGCAGTAATGGCAATACCCGTTTGCAGGTAGGGGCCCATCTCGCCCCGCAGCATCAATTCACCAATGCCTTCCATCTCGAAGGCTGGATGTGGATTCGGGAGGGCGCGGATACCCAAAAGCGCGAATTGGTCTCGCAGGAGGATACCTACTGGGGCGGCCGGGGGTATCGGTTGGGATTTAATGACAGCCGGGCCCGAATTGCCATTGGGGTCGAGGCCGGCGCGAGCAGCGGGAATGGCCGGGAAACCGAGGACGTGGATTATCCGGGCGGGGTTCCGGAAGGAGAATGGTTCCATGTTGCCAGCACTTGGGAAGATGGCGTGATCCGAACTTATTACAACGGCGTATTGGCGAAGGAGAGTCCTTTCGATTTTGTGATCGATTACGAAACGGATACGAACAAACCTTTGGTATTGGGGGCCGGGTGGCATGGGGATCATCCTGTGCAAAACCGTTCGCTGGATGGGGTTTTGGATGAAGTGCGGGTGAGTGACCAGGCTTTCTCCGGAGACTGGATCACCGCCACCTATGAAAATATCGCCCAGACCTACACGTTTGCCGAGGTGGCTCCGGGCTACCGTTCCGCGGGGCCCCGATTTGCCGGCGATCCGGTGACCGTGGCCGTGGTGGCGGAGCCCTATCTTTATGAAATTGAAATCGCCGGCGGCGAAGAGTCCACGCTCAATGTAACCGGACCGGATCTGCCCGGATGGCTGACCCTCTCGGCGACCAGTGACCCCCGTCTCTTTACCCTGTCCGGCACTCCGGCGGCGGCAGATGAGGGGACTGTGGAGATTACCCTGATCGCCGACGATGGGGAGGAGAGCGCGGAACAAACTTTTTCCATTCTGGTTCACCCCGAAGGAACCGTGCCCGGGTTGCCGGGGATCGTGTTGACCCCCATCGGGGAGGTGCAGCATGATCAGGCCGAGTTGCGGGGCGATTTATTAGCCGGAGACGATCCGGTGACCCTCTGGGTTTGGATCGGCACCACGGATGGCGGCTCCGAAGTCAGTGCCTGGGATCAAACATTGGACCGGGGAATCCGCAGTCTGGGGGCGGTGCAGGCACTGGTCACCGGTCTGCTGGAAGAAACTGAATATTTTTACCGACTGGTGGCCGTCAATGACATCGGCGAAGCGCAAACCGAAACCGGCAGTTTCATCACGCCCAAAGACCTCAGCGGGATTGAACCGCAGATTACCTTGCAACGACCCACCGTGCCCGAGGTGCGCATTCCCGAGGGCGTGGGACTGGTCCTGGAAACGGATGTTATTGAAACCGGCGGCGAATCCGGTCAGCTCACGCGGCTCTGGGAACTCGTATCCGGTGATGGTACCGTGAGCTGGGACAATAACGATCAGGAAAACACCGCCGCCTGGTTCAGCGCGCAGGGGAGCTATGTCCTCCGCCTGACCGCCGACAACGGCGAGAACAGCGACGTGCTGGAGATCAACGTGGAGGTGGTCGATCCGGCCTTGGTCACTCCGGAAGCACCTTTGGCTGAAAGTGTTCGAAGTGTGCCGACCGACAATCTGGCGGTGTATCTGCCCCTGGATGAAAGCAGCGGCACCGTGGCCGGAGACGCATCCGGCAATAACCGGGACGGCACGATTTCCGGCGGGCCCGAATGGCGTCCACAAGACGGTGTATTCGGCGGGGCACTTCGCTTCACCGGCAGTTCGCAGTCTGCGGTGTTGGCCAATTCCGATGGGCTGGATGATGTGGCGCAAATGTCCTGGGCGTGGTGGATGCGTCCGAGTGCGCAGAACAGCGATGTGCGGGGAATTCTCTCCAAACGGGACAGTGCCAACGGCGGTCAGGCCTGGAGCTTTTTCCTGCACACTAATAATCAGTTGACCGTGGACATGCCCAGCAGCAGCAACCGCTTGCAGGTGGGGACGATTCCGGCAAACGAATGGACCCACGTGGCGGTGATTTTTGACGGGTCGCAACCTTCCGGAGAGCGGGTGCGGGTTTATACCAACGGGGTGCTTTCGGGAACCTATTCCGCCAGCATCACCACGCTGCCCAGTCGTGCCAATTCG